>DATABQ010000137.1:0-5933 GCA_036259495.1 Longimicrobiales bacterium
CCGCCGAACGGCGTCTGGGTCTGGGGGTGCTTCAGCGCTGCTGCGACGAAGTATTTGTTCTTGATGGCGGCCCAGTGGAGCGGTCCGTTCTCGACGATCTCCTCGTCGATGGACTCGAGCCGCTCGCTGTTGATTCCTTCCTGTTCGTTGTTGACGACATACGCGAGTGCGCGCTCGTCGTCCGTGTTGTTCCCCTCGTTCATGGCGAGGGATCGCGGCAGCGCGATGAACAGGGTTGGTGTCTGATCGCCCGTGCCGGTGACGACCATCCGCACATCGATCGTGTAGTTACCCGGGTCGAACTCGTAGCGGACTTCGACTCCGACACCGCCGCTCCCGGCATGGGTCAGTGTCACAGCGGATGCGGCGGCACTGTCGACGGCGAGGGTGTCCTCCGGCTCCGCGATGAATCCGAGGGAGCTGAACGGGATCTCGCGAGTACCGACCCGGAGCCTGTAGGAGAAGAGACCGGGCAGGTCCGGCGGGGCGAGGCGCACCGGCTCCTCCTCGCGGCCTTCCTGGAGCACGTTGAAGCCGAGCAGACGTGCATCGAGGAATGCGGCGCTGCGCGTCGAGATCTCGTACGCGTAGAGATCCGAGCGGACGACGAGCGTATCGTCGGGCAGGGCAGTGACGCCCGCCGACGGATCCGCGCCCGTGAGCTGCCGTGCGCCGGAGTCGGCGGGCGCGCCGGAGTCCACGGGCGCACCGGCAACCAGCTGCCCTGTCGCGCCGCCCCGTGTATCGGGCGCCGACGCCGGGGGCGCAGGCCGATCCGCCGTGGCAGGTGAATCTGTCGTGAGCGAGTCCGCCGCCGCGTCCGCATCCATGGGCGGTGGTGGAGGCAGCAGCAGGTTCGTAACGATCATGACGGCGATCATGAGGATCACCGCCAGCAGAAAGCGTCGACTGTCCATCTATCGTTTCGTTCGCTGATCAGAAATGGTCAAGGTCACGGCACCGGATCACATCCGCTGCCGCCCCAGGGGTGACAGCGGAGCAGTCGCCGTGCGGCGAGCCAGCTGCCGCGAGCGGAGCCGTAGCGCCGGATGGCCTCCGCGGCGTACTCCGAGCACGTCGGTGTGAAGCGGCACGCGGGTGGGAGGAACGGCGAGATGCCGGCCCTGTACCCGCGGATCATCAGGAGGAGCGCGCGCGCGAACACCGCTTCTCCGTCCACCTCACCAGTTCGTCGCGCAGCTCACCGTACGCGACACCATATGCATCCCGGCGGGCGCGCACCAGCACGTCGGCCGGGATCCCCGCCTGCGCCAGACGCGGCAGTACTTCCAGGCGCATGGCTTCCCTCAGCCGGCGCTTCACCAGGTTCCGCTCCACGATCGTGTGCCTGTGCTTCGGCACGATCACGCCCACGCGCGGATGCGCAACGGGGGAAGGGGAGTCGAAGACGTCCAGATGGGCCGTCCCGCTCCTCTTCCCCCGTCTCAGAACCTCACGGATGTCCGCGCCGTGCGCGATCCGCCGCTCACGCGGCAGCCGTCGTCCCTCTGCGTCCGGACGGGACGGCGCTGCCACGCTCCACCGTGCTATTGCTTCCCGCCGACGGACACGGCGAGCCGCTTGCGGCCCTGCCTGCGGCGTCGGTTCAGAATCTTGCGGCCGGCCTTCGTCGCCATGCGGGCGCGAAAGCCATGCTTGTTCTTCCGCTTCCGGTTGTGCGGGCGATACGTAGGCATTCCCATGTTACGACTCCGACGGGTGAAATCCTGGTCAGCAAAGACTTGAAGTATAATCGCTGGCCGCCGCCGAGGTCAACCGGGGCGCGGACATCGGCGCGGACATCTATCAAGCCCCGCTAGAAATGTCCCCTCGGTCAACCGCGCCTTCCGCGCCCGATCATATGATCCAGCGAGTAGCGGCCGGGCCCCGCCAGCAGGAACAGCAGCGCGGTGGTTCCGAAGATGATCGGCAGCTCCCTGTCACCCAAGGGATCGCCGCCGTGCGCTATGAAGATGACGAACAGGAAATGCACGAACACCAGCAGCGCGGCCGGCCGGGTCAGCAGGCCCAGGGCGATCAGGATCGCGCCGCCGACCTCCGCGATGGCCGCCAGCCACGCGAACAGCTCCGGCGCCGGGAAGCCGAGCCCCCCGACCATCCCGACGAATCCTTCCTGCGGCGGCACCTTGCCGAGGCCGTGCAGGAAAGCAAGCAGCAGGAACACGACGACACGCACGGCTGCGAGTCCTGCATCCGCCGCCGGCCGTCCCACGGCTGCTTCACCCACAGCCCAGTCTTTGAGACCCATGACCGCCCTCCGATTCGGCAGGTTGAGCCACCACAGTTCACTTGCGGCGCTGCAACCGCAAGGTCGGGCGCCGTCCGTCACGCCCGCGTCGCGATCCTGCGTCATCAAACCCGCCACTCCACGCGTTGACTTATCCACACTGCGGCTCTAACCTGTCAGGCCGAATTGCCACACACCCTGCCGAATCCGTGGGACGATGGAGTTGACCGCAGCGGAGGCCTGGTCGCGGATCCTGGAGCGCGCCAGGCCTTTGCTCCCCGAACACACATTCCGGATCTGGCTCGAGCACACGGAGCCGCTCGCATTGTCGCAGGACCGTCTGGCGGTTGCGGCGGGCAGCGACTTCGCCGCGGAGTGGATCGAGGACAAGTACGGCGATCTGCTGACGGACGTGGCAGAGCGTGTGTTCGGCCGTGCCATCAACCTGTCGTTCCAGCATCAGACGCGAACGGACGGAGCGCCTCGTGTGCGGGTGACCCGCGAAGAGGCGGAAGCCCTGTCACACCCGTCGGCGGATCAGTCGCAATCGGCGCCGGCCGCTCCACTCGGGCCGCCGCCGGGAGGCGTGGTGTTCGGCTCGCCGTTGAACGAACGCTACTCGTTCGAGCGCTTCGTGGTGGGTGCCAACAACCAGCTTTCCGCTGCGGCCTGCCGTGCGGTAGCCGAAGCGCCCGCGCGCATGTACAATCCCCTGTTCATCTACGGTGGCGTCGGTCTGGGCAAGACGCATCTGATGCATGCGATCGGGCATGTACTGCTCGCGCGCGATGCTGCGAAGCGCGTGGCGTACGTCTCGAGTGAGCGCTTCACGAACGACCTGATCGCGTCGATCCAGGAAGGCCGCATGGCCGACTTCCGCCGGCGCTACCGCGACATCGATCTGCTGCTGATCGATGACGTGCACTTCCTCGGCGAGAAGGAGCGCACGCAGGAAGAGTTCTTCCACACGTTCAACGCGCTGCACGATGCGCAGCGTCAGATCGTGATGACGAGCGACCGCCCGCCGAAGGAGATTCCGGGGCTCGAGGAGCGACTGGTGTCGCGCTTCGAGTGGGGGCTCGTGACCGACATCAAGCCGCCGGACCTGGAGACGCGCGTAGCGATCCTCCGCAAGAAGGCGGAGGACGACAGCATCTCACTGGCGGACGAGGTGCTCGACTTCATCGCGAAGAACTGCCGATCGAACGTGCGGGAGCTCGAGGGCGCGGTGATCAAGCTGCTCGCGTACTCGTCGCTCACGCGGCGCGAGGTTACGCTGGATCTCGCGCGTGAGGCTCTGGGCGGCGTGCTGCGCGAGGGGCCGGCGGTTGAGCTCACGGCCGACCTGATCCGCGAGCGCGTCGCTCAGGACTGGGGTGTCTCGGTCGACGGGCTGATGTCCAAGAAAAGGACCAAAGAGCTTACGGTCCCGCGCCAGGTAGCCATGTTCCTGATCCGCGAGCTGCTCGATCTTTCGCTCGTCGAGATCGGCAACCTGTTCGGCGGTCGCGATCATTCAACGGTCATCCACGCCGTCAACAAGGTGGAGGAGGAGCTCTCGATGGACGACGCATTCAGGGCGCGAGTCGAGGGTATCCGCGGGCGTCTCGATGCCTGAGGATAACCATGTGGACAGGATGTGTGTTGCGGCTGCTCCCTCCACATCGGACCGCTGAATGTGGACAGACGGGATGTTGTCCCCGGGCCGTGCACATTGTTTCAACAGCCGGTCCATCGCAAAGCGGTGTTCCGGCGCAACGAGAAAGGGGATGCAAACGGGACTCTTCAACGTTCCCACATCCCCTACTACTACTGCTGAATTTATAAATAGATAAAGAGAAGTATCCGTACCTGTTGGTAACTCGGAAAACGACCGGTCAATACAAGCGCGGACAGCGCACGAGGTGAGGGGTTCATGAAACTCAAGATCACGCGGGACAATCTGCAGCAGGGTCTCGCCGCCGTGGGCGCGAGCATCCCGACGCGCACCACGCTCCCGGTTCTCTCGAACATCCTCATCGAGGTGGGCGAGGACAGCATCAGCATGTCGGGAACGGATCTCGACATTGCGGTGAGCGTGAACGTGCCGGCGGAAGTGGACGAGGCAGGCTCACTGACCGTGCCCGCCAAGAAGCTGCAGGAGCTGGCGCGCGAGCTGCCGGAGCATCCCGTCCGAATTACGACGAAGGGCGATCGCCTGGAGCTGACGTGCGGCCGGGCAACGTTCAGGCTGAACGGAATGCCGCGCGATGAGTTCCCCACATTTCCCGCGGTCGATTTCTCGAAATCGTGGAGTGTCGGCGGGAAGGTGCTGCACGACCTGATCAGGCAGACGTCGTTCGCGGTGTCGACGGAAGAGAGCCGGCCGATTCTGAACGGGGTGCTCTGGCAGCTTACGGATGGAGAGATGCGCATGGTGGCGACAAACGGCCATCGCCTGGCTCGCATCCGTGTTGCGTCCGAGTCCACGGGTGCACCGAATGCAGACCTGATCGTGCCGCCAAAGGCGCTTGCCCAGGTGGAACGTCTCTTCTCGGGCGATGACCAGATCGAGGTGGCACGCAGCGAGAACCACATCGGGTTCAGGAAGGATGGGACCCAGGTCTTCACGCGCCTGATCGAGGGGCCCTACCCGAATTACGAGCAGGTCATCCCGAAGGACAACGACAAGCATGCGATAGCCGATCGCAACCAGCTGGTACAGGTGCTTCGCCGCATGGCGGTCGTTGCCAGCGACCAGACGCATCGTGTGCGGCTCGGGTTCACAACGAACGCAGTACGCTTCTCAGTCGAGACACCGGACCTGGGCGAGGCGCATGAAGATCTCGAAGTAGAGTACAGTGGTGAGCCGATCGACATCGGCTTCAACGCGAGCTACCTGCTCGAGGTGCTTCGCTACATGCCGACGGATGACGTGAAGCTCACGTTCAAGGCGCCGGAGCGCGCGGCGACGATCGAGCCTGCGAACGCGAACGGCGATGCACCCGACTATCTCTGTCTCGTGATGCCGCTGCGTCTGCTGGACTGAGCGTGAGCGTCAGGAAGATGCATCGGCTGCCGCGCGGAGTTGCCCGCCACGGCGAGACCCTGCTGCAGATCACATGGTCGTGAGCGCGGAGCAGCCGGACCGCACGTACCAGCTGCTCCGCCATCTGACCACGCCTGTCGCGGCCGTCACGACATCGGCTGCCGGCAGGCGGAACGGACAGATCGTGAACAGTGCACAGCGTGCATCGCTGGTGCCGCACCTGCCGCGCATCTCGCTCTACATCTCGAAAACCAACTTTTCCCACGACCTGCTTTACGCGAGCGGTTTGTTCGGCGTCCATCTCCTCCGCAATGATCAGTGGGACGTCGTGCGTGCGCTCGGCCTGCGCAGCGGTCGCGACATCGAGGACAAGTTCGAGTCACTGGAGACGCGGACCGGCACCACGGGCATACCGATGCTGACCGACGTGCTGGCCGGGTTCGAATGCCGTGTGGTGAACGCGATGGATGCCGGAGCAGCAACGTTTTTTCTGGGCGATGTAGTGGATGTGCGATCAGGTGCGTCCGGCGATGTCATGACGAGCACGCACTTTCGCGCCCACGCGCCGGCGGATTTGCTGGCGGAGTACGAGGCAAGGTTGCTCCAGGCGCAGAGCCAGCTCGCGCGTATTGCTTCGGTGGCAGGGGAATGGGGAGG
>DATABQ010000138.1:0-3460 GCA_036259495.1 Longimicrobiales bacterium
GCTGACGCCCGAGCTGATCGCGTGGGCGGACCTCGTGCTGGTCATGGGCACATCCCACATGCACGCCGTGCGCGATCTCGGAGGCGCTGACAAGGTGGCGCTCGTGACCGACTTCATCGAAGGCGAGGGCTACGGCGAAGCCGTGGCAGATCCGTTCGGTGGTGAGCAGGAGGACTATCGCGAGGCTTTCGCTCAGCTCCAGGTCGCAGTCACGGGCCTGCTCGATCGGCTGGAGCCGATTCTCTCGCCCTGAATGGTCCAGACCCTCACGGCCGCGACGCGCCTGTTCGTGCTGCTCGGCGATCCGGTCGGGCACTCCGTCTCTCCCCTCTTCCAGAACGCAGCGCTCCGCGAGCGCGGCATCGACGCCGTCTACACGGCGCTCGGCTGTGACCGCCAGTCGGTAGGCCCTCTCATCCGTGCGCTCTGCCGGGCAAACGGTGGCGGCAACGTGACCATCCCCCACAAGGCTGCGGCCGCCGAATGTATCGAGCGGCCGAGTCCGCAGGTGACACGCACCGGCGCCTGCAACACGTTCTGGGGTGAAGACGGCGTCGTGTGCGGCGACAACACGGATGTCGAGGGCTTTCGACATGCTGCATCGCAGCTCCATCCCGATCTGAACGGCGTGAGATCGCTGATCATCGGAGCGGGCGGCGCGGCCGCAGCCGCGGCGTGCGCACTCATCGATTCGGGCGCGGCTTCCATCACGCTCATCAACCGTTCCCCCGACCGGGCGCGGGTGCTCGCGTCGCGGCTCGACCCGGACGGACGGATCGTGAATGTCATCACGTCCGTCCACGACGTCGCAGGTGCCAGCTTCGACCTGGTCGTGAACGCCAGCGCGGCAGGACTGCGTGACGACGATCCCGTCCCGTTCGATCTCTCGACGCTCGCCCGGACCGGTGCTGCGATCGATGTCGTGTATCGACAGTCGGGCTCCACACCGTTCGTGCGACACGCGCGCAGACTCGGCATTCGCGCGGCCGACGGCACGGAGATGCTCATTGCGCAGGGTGCATCCGCTTTTGCACGGTGGTTCGGCGGCGAGCCTCCTCTCGACGTGATGCGGAACGCACTCCGTGCCGAGCCTCCCACGCCTCAGAACTGACGGCAGCGAGACCGCACAGCTCTACCGATCGCGGGCGCGGGCCGAAACCGGCGCACCCGGCCATGGACCCGCCCCGTGCACGCCCGCATATCCCGGCATGGGCATCATCGATGCGCTCCTCGACCTCGTCCTGGCACCCGTATGCCTCGGGTGCGATGGACTGATCGCACCGGGCGATACCGCCCGTCTGGTGTGCCGCCGGTGTCGCTCCCGGCTGCGGCCGCCGCCGTCTCCGGGCTGTCCCCGCTGTGGCGCGCCGAAACGCATGACCGGCATAGAGTCCGATTCGTTCACGTGCCCCGAGTGCAGGGAATGGCCGGACGCGCTCCGCTTCGCGCGATCGGCGTGCCTGCTCGAACCTCCCGCCGATCGTCTGGTGCATCAGCTCAAGTATCGTGGCTGGCGCGGACTCGGTGGTCCGCTCGGCGAGCGCATGGCACGCGTAGCGTGGCCGCCGGAGGCGCACGAGCCGGCAGTGATAACCGCGGTCCCGACCACGGATCGGCGGCGGCGCGAGCGCGGCTACAATCAGGCGCAGCTCCTGGCGGACTCGCTCGCACACGCCACGTCCCGCGAGGTCCGACCTCTGCTCCGTCGACTCTCCGGCACGAGGACGCAGACGGCCTTGCAGCCCGCTGCGCGCGCGGCTAACGTGGCCGGGGCCTTTGGCCCGGCGGACGATGTCACCGGGCTGCACGTCATCCTCGTGGACGACGTGCTCACCACCGGAGCCACGGCCGCCGAGTGCGCCAGCGTGCTCGCAGCCGCAGGCGCCTGTTGCGTTCGACTGATCACGTTCGTCCGCGCGTTCGAAATCCGCGGACTGACTCTACAATGACGGGAGCTCATCATGGCTGGAAAATCGGGACGCACGCGCGTCGCCATCAACGGGTTCGGGCGCATCGGTCGCAACGTGCTGCGCGCAGCGCGCAAGCGGAACGCGGATTTCGATTTCGTCGCCGTCAACGACCTCACGGACAACGAGACGCTCGCGCACCTGCTGCGCTACGACTCCGTGCACGGCCGCTACGATGGCACCGTCAAGGCGACTAAGGACGGACTGAACGTCGATGGCGATGACATCCGCGTCCTCAGCGAGAAGGATCCCGCACAGCTGCCCTGGAAGGATCTCGCCGTCGACCTCGTCTTCGAGTCCACCGGCCGCTTCACGAAGCGCGAGGACGCCGCCAAGCACATCGATGGCGGTGCCCGCAAGGTCATCATCACCGCGCCCGCGAAGAATGAGGACGTCACTATCGTCATGGGCGTCAATCAGGATCGCTATGACCCGGCCGCACATCACGTGATCAGCAATGCCAGCTGCACCACGAACTGCCTCGCGCCCGTGGTCAAGGTCCTGCTCGACACCTTCGGCTTCCGCCGGGGGCTCATGACCACCGTCCATTCCTATACGAACGACCAGCAGATCCTCGACCTGCCCCACAAGGATCTGCGCCGCGCCCGCGCCGCCCCTCTCCATCATCCCGACCACCACCGGCGCGGCCAAGGCGACTGCTTTGGTCCTGCCACAGGTGAAGGGTCTGATCGACGGAATGGCCATGCGCGTGCCAACTCCCGACGTCTCCGTCATCGATCTGACGGCCGAGCTCGAAAAGAACGTCACCGTCGAACAGATCAACGACGCCTATCGTGCCGCAGCGACCGGTCCGATGAAGGGAATCCTCGATGTTTCCGACGAGCCGCTCGTCAGCGTCGACTACATCGGCAACCCCGCAAGCTCCATCGTGGACCTGCTCTCGACGTTCGTCGTCGAGGACAACATGGTGAAGGTGATGGCGTGGTACGACAACGAGTGGGGGTACTCGGTCCGGTGCGTGGATCTGGCAGCGTATGTTGCCAAATCACTTTAAGGTGGGCAGGCCATGTGGTGATGCCATAGCCGTTTGCGAGCTCACATCGCATGGGTGATCGCGCACGTCTCCATTGACCTCCCGGTCCCGCCCATATTACCGTACGACAGGGCGGGCGTGCGTCTGCCGTCGCGACTGCGTGCACTCTGGCATGCATCTCGCGCGGTCAGGTCCCGGAGCGTAAACGCCGGCGCTGGAGGTACAATGATGTCCACTGAAGGTGCACAGCTGTACGGGACGTACCGATGTCCCGTCTGCGGTCACCGGGATGCGGTGGAGCTGGAGGCGGACGAAGGGTCCCGCGTGCTGGCGTGCAGCTACTGCAACACGTCGCTGGAAGTGACGGCCCGTGGACCGGATTCAGTTCGTTTTTCCGTGCAGGTGGCCGAGGAGCCGATGCACGGGTGATCCGCACGGCCCGGCAGGGCAGAGCGGCCGCGGGAGCATACCGCGGCCGCTTTTCTTTTGGGACAGGCTC
>DATABQ010000139.1:0-2021 GCA_036259495.1 Longimicrobiales bacterium
GATTGTCGCCGCCTCGGCCGCGGGGGTTCTCGCCGATTCCACGGTATGGTTTCAGAGCGAGATCGATCGTGGACAGCTCCGGCCACCATGTCATCGCCTGGAGCCGTCCGCCGCCGATCGTCAGCCCGTCCAGAACACGCGGCTGGAGCGCCACCAGCAGACCGGCCAGCATCCTCCGATCGTTGTCCGGCTCATCGTCGAAATAATCCGATTCCTCCAGCTGGCCCCAGAACGCCTGGAACTCGAGGTCGCCGATCCAGATATCGACCGGGCGCTGCGTCTCGATGAAAGCATGCGTGAAGCCACCAGCCGTGCCGCTCAGAAGGATCGGGTTGCGGCGCATTGGCCCCCACTGGATGTTCTCCGTGGAAACACCTGCGCCGAATCCCCTGACATCGACACGCGCGAACGACTGCCCCGGATCGAAACGCGTGAAGGACTCCGCACCGAACCGCTGCGGCGCGTCGATTCCGGCGCGCCAGCGATAGGCGAACTCCGACCGTGCCGTATCGGGGTTCGGCTGTATATCAAACTCGCGATTGGACTGCCACGCGAACGCGGGGGCTACGGCCGCACTGAACACGCTCCAGGCTACTTCCGCGCCGACGGTGATCACGGTGTTGAGTCCGCGCCCGCCCCAGAGCACGCCATCATTCCAGTCGCGCGGGTACGCTGAATTTCCGACCACCAGCAGCTCCGGCGCGAGAAGCCTGACGCCGTTGTCCGGAGCGGCCGTGCCCAGGTGGCGCGCAAGATCCCCCACGGCCGCGGGTGCCGCACACGCATTCCCGCTATAGCCGCGACCGCTACGTCGGAGAACGAAGGAGGCGTGCGAAGTCGAATCCTGAAGGTCAACCAGACGCGCCAGGTCGGCAGCCGCTCCGACGAAGCGAGGGCCCTGCAGGTACGTACGGCATGTGGTGTCCGCGACCTGCGCGGCCGCGGGAACGGACGCCGCCAGTGCTGTGGCGGCGGCGAAGATTGTGGCGGTTATCCTCACGCCGGCCGGGCTGCAATATGGCATCGGGCGCCATAGTACCGGCATCCACGGGAGCGGGAAAGACCCGGGCCGTGTTTCGCATGTGCCGCCACACGATGTATCATCAGCGAATGTCGATAGTCGATTTTCACAATCACGTAATTCCCGGCGTGGACGATGGCGCCTCGGACGAGGCGGAGGCCGCCGCGGCACTGCGCGCGTTCCTCGCGCACAACACGCGCCAGATCATCGCGACGCCTCACATAAACGGCTCGCTGACGCTGAAGGCGGCGGCCATCACGGAACGGCTCGCTGAAATCGATGCGGGCTGGGAACGACTGCTGGACGTGGCGCGCGAGCACGCGCCAGACATGCAGATCCATCGGGGTGCCGAGGTCATGCTCGATACGCCCGAGCCCGATCTGAGCGATGAACGGCTCCGCCTCGCCGGCACTGACTTCGCCCTGTGCGAGTATCCGTTCATGACCGTCCCGCCGAACTCCACGGGCGTGCTGAGCCGGATGCTCGAGGCCGGTGTGACTCCGATCATCGCACACCCGGAGCGGTATGTCGGCGTGGATCCGAAGTGCGCTTTGCCGCTGCGCTGGAGAGCCGCGGGCGCCCTGCTCCAGGTCAACGCCGGCTCGCTCACGGGCCGCTACGGCGAGCAGGCGCGCTCCAACGCCTTCGCCATCCTCGAGAATGCGCTCGCGGACTACGTCTGCAGCGACTTCCATTCACGCGGGCGTCCCTCGACTTCCGGCGCAGCGAAGGTTCTGACGGAAGCCGGCGGCTCGGAACAGCTCCAGCTGCTGACGGCAGTCAACCCGACCCGGCCGCTGCAGGGTGAGATGCCGTTGCCGGTCGCCCCGCTGCGGTTGCGGCTGGGCGTCAGGGACCGCCTGCGGCGGTGGATGCGATAGCCTCCGGACCTGCCTTCACTTTACGGTTACTACCCGTCCGCGCATGCTGGTGACGCGGCCCGAGGGCACCTTCCGCCGCACGCGGCGGCAGTTGCATGGCTGGATGAGGAATAACCGTA
>DATABQ010000140.1:0-7342 GCA_036259495.1 Longimicrobiales bacterium
ACGCCGAAGTCGAAGAACCCGCCCGTCAGGTTGTCCGCCATCGCCGATGTCGGAATCCCCGGGTTCGTCTGCTGCGCATTGTTGAAGTACTGCTGATAGGACGTCGAGATCAGAGTCTGGACATCCTGCGGGTTCGAGAGCACGCGCTCGCGATCGGCCTCGTTCGGGTTGGAGACGTCGAGATCGACGCACCCCCCAAGCAGCGCGGCGGTCGCCGCAGCGGCTGTCAGTGTTCGAATATTCACCATGTCCTCCTAAAACCGGATCTCGAGACCGGCAGTCAGCGTGCGGAACTGCGGATAGACGAAGTCATCCATCCGCGACAGCGGGCTCCCGGCTTCCGGATCGTAGCCCTTGTAGTCGGACCAGGTGAACATGTTGCGCCCGATGGCGAACACGGTGAGCCCGTCGATACCGAGGCTGCCCAGCCGCTCGATGGCGGTCTCCGGCACACGGTAGCGGAGCGACAGCTCGCGAAGCTTGACGAAGCTGGCGTCCTCCACGAACCACTCGTTCACGAGGTTCGACGCGTACAGCGCCGAGTAATAGTCCGTCGTCTTCTTCAACTCATCCGGGCGGCCAGCCTGATCGGTGTCGCCGCTGCGGAAGTACTGGTACATGCGCTGGTTCGTGCGATTGTAGATGTCGCCGCCTACCTGCGCGTGCAGCAGCCCGTACAGTGTGAAGTCGCGCCACTGCAGGTTGGACGAGAAGCCCCAGTTGAAGTCGGGATTCGTATCGCCGATGCGTGCGACATGGGAGTTGCCCTCGTCATCGATCGCGAGGATCGGCATGCCCCACTCGTACGTCTCGTCCGCGGAGGTCGTGCCCCACTGCTGCTCCCGGAAGTCGCCGCCGGCCCCCACCCAGACGAGCAGCCCGTCATCATTGATCTGGAATTCATCGACCGGCGCCCCCTGCGGCAGCTCCCCGGGAGAGTGCAGGAAGTGCGTGCCGTAGATCGTGCCGAGCGTCTCGCCTTCGCAGCGGTAGAACGCGTCCGCTGTTCCCGTGCGGAAGCAGCGGCGGTCGAACTCGGTGATCTCGTGACGGGATCGGTCGGCGACGAGGCCGACCGTCCAGCGCAGGTCCGGCCGGTCGAGCGCGGTCGCTTCGATCGTGCCCTCCCACGTGTGGCCCTCGACCGTACCGGCGTTCTGCCACTGGCTCGAGAAGCCGAAGCCGGCCGGCAGCGGCACGAGCACGAGCTGATCCGTCGTCGTCGTGCGAGCGTGCGTGAGCTGCACGGATACCCGGTTGCGGATGATCGCGTCGACACCGAACTCCTGCTCCGTGCTGTGCTCCGGCTTCAGGAAACGGTTGCCGAGCGTCCCCTTATCGAGGCCGCCGCCATCCGTGAAGTTGTATGTCTCAAAGCGGTCACCATAGCTCGGGCGCCCGCCCGCCGTGCCGATCGAGTAGCGCAGCTTGAGCTCGTTGATCGCATCGACGGTCCACCACGGCTCCTCGGCCATGCGCCATGCCGCACTGCCGCGGTAGTACGTGTGCCAGCGCTCCTCGGGGCCGAACAGCGAGCTGCCGTCACGGCGCACGAGCCCGTCCACGATGTAGCGTCCCTTGTAGTCCACGTTCGCCGCAGCGAAGTAGCCCTGCGCCGAGATCTCCTGCGTCGAGCCGCCGACGGTCGGGATCGTGCCCGCATTCAGGTCCGGCACACCTTCCACCGTGAGACCTGCGATGCGGGATGAGAAGAACTCGTAGTCCTCCTTCTCCACGAGCGCCCGCAGTGTGAGGCGGCTCGAGAAGTCGTTCCAGCTGCCGCGCAGCTGCGCACTGACGGAGCCGTTCAGCGCCGTCGTGATCCCGTTGCCGCGATCCACCACGCCCTCCTGCCACGACGACACGTTCGTGTTACGGCCGCGCGGGAAGTAGAAGCGCGTCAGGCGGTCGGAGCGGTCATAGCTCATGTTCGCGTCGATGCTCATCCAGCCGAGCGGCGACCAGCGCAGGTCCGTGCTCGCGAGCGTGCGCGCGCGATCCTCATCGTTCTGCGCCGTCACGATCTCGTACAGCGGATTGGGCGTTACACCGAGGAGGTCGGGCTCGAAGATGTACTCCGTGCCGTCCGGATCCGGCTGGAGCAGGTCCACGTCGGGCGCCTGCTGCACGAGCTGGAAGAACGTCTCGCCCGGCAGCTCCTCGCGGTTCGAGCGCATATGGAACCCGCTGAAGCTGAACTGCAGATTCGCGCCGATGCGATGATCGAGGTTCAGCCGCAGATCGTTGCGATCGTAGCCGCCGTGCTCGAGCACCACGCCACCCGACTGCTGGTTGCCGAATGAAGCGAAGAAGTTCGTGTCATCGGAGCGCCGGGCGAGCGTCACCGAGTTCACCATGAAAGCACTCGGCTCGAAGAACTGATCGATGTGGTCGTACGTCGGATCGGCGTACGGCACGTCGAGGAAGCGCTCCGCTTCCGGCCGCTCCACCCGGTCCTCACGCACGACTACGGCACCGTCCTCATCGATGTACTGTCCCTGCGCATTCGTCAGGTAGTGGTGATGCTGCGCCAGGTCGATACCGCGGTTGAGCGAGCTGGAGCCGATCTCGCTCCTCACGGTGATCTGCGTGTTCCCCGACTCGAGCCCTGCGCCGCGCCGCGTCCTGATCTGGATCACCCCGCTCGCTGCGCGCGAGCCGTACAGCGATGCCGCGGCAGCGCCCTTCACGACCTCGATGCTCTCGATGTCGAGCGACGACAGGTCCGTCGTCGAGCGGCCGAATGTGCTGGCCAGGATCACACCATCGACGACGATCAGTGGCGTGTTGCTGCGGTTGATGCTCGTCGGCGTACGCAGGATGATGTTGATGCCTGCGCCCGGCTGCGCCGGAGTCGTCGAGGTCACTCCGGAGATGCGACCCTGGAGCGAACTGACTGCATTCGCCGGCGGCACCTGCAGGTTCTCACCGCTCACACGGCCGACCGTAAACGGCACGCGCCGCGCCGATGTGGGATCCGCGACACCCGTCGCGACGATCTCGTCCAGCGTCAGGGCACTCGTGCGCATGACGAAGTTGACGGTGACCGTGCCCTCGTCATCGACGTCGACGTTCTCCTGCGTGGCATCGGCGTAACCCAGCCGCGCGACCCGCAGCGTGTACAGACCGGCAGGTACGCCGCTGATCACGTAATCGCCCTGCGCGTTCGTCACTGCGGAAAATGTGGTGCCGACTATGGTCACCTCCGCCACGTCCACCGGCTGGCCGGACTCGGCGTCAGTCACACGGCCACGTATGGTGCCATCGCGGACGGCGGCCGTCCGTTCATGGTCTGGCGAGGTACGAATCTCCGGTGTCCAGGTATCTCCGCTCACGCTCGTGCGCGCAGCGGCGTCTCCGGCCTGAACCCAGCATGCGGCGCACAGTGCTACCGCAAGGGCTCGTGGGCTCATCCTCTTGCTCCTCGTCGAGGTCATGCAATTTTGCAACTGGTTATAGCCACGCTATAGTATCAGAATTCACCCCCGCGCGAAATATTACTGGGCCGAGTCCCCACCCCGGAGCGACGACATGCTTACCAGGCCGCCCGAGCTTCCAGACATCGATCCCATCGACGCCGAGGATGTCACATCGGCGCCCGGCATGGTCAAACGCTGGATCAGCGCGGCTGCGGTGGTGGCCGTACTGCTGCTGCTGTGGTTCTTCGCGGCCGGTGAGATGCCGGCCGAGGGGCAGCACATCGGGATCTGGAGCCTCCTCCCCGCTGCCACGACACTCCTGCTGGTGTTCATCACGCGCGAAGTCGTCTCATCTCTGTTCGCGGGCATTGCAGTCGCGGGCGTCGTGAGCGGTGAGCTGAACATCGTGAGCAACTTCCTCATGCCCGCGATCGGCAGCGCACAGTACGCGCTCATCCTGCTGGTTTACCTGTGGGCGCTCGGCGGCCTGATCGGTCTCTGGACCCGCACGGGGGGAGCACTCGCGTTCGCGGAATGGGCCGGATCGCGCATCGTGCACGGCCCGCGCTCCGCGCGCTTCTTCGCGTGGCTCATGGGGATGGTATTCCATCAGGGCGGCACCATCTCTACCGTGCTCGCCGGCACGACGGTGCGTCCCGTAACGGACCGGCACCGGATCTCGCACGAGGAGCTGACGTACATCGTCGACTCCACCGCATCGCCTGCTGCGACCGTGATTCCATTCAACGCGTGGCCCGTCTACGTAGGCGGACTGCTCGTCGGCACCATCCCGCTGTTCGCCACGGCGGAAGACGCGGTCGCGTTCTTCTTCACGTCGCTGCCGTACAACTTCTACGGCATCTTCGCGATCATATCGACGCTGCTGTTCGCGCTGGGTCTGCTGCCCTGGGTGGGCGGCAAGATGCGTCGCGCGACTGCTCGTGCGCGCGAGACTGGCGAGCTGAACGCAGCCGGTGCAAAGCCCCTCGCCGCCGATGAGCTTACGCAGATGCAGGTACCCGCGAACTACAACAGCGGCCTGATCGACTTCCTGCTGCCGATGGGCGCGCTGCTCGGTGTGGCGATCGTGCCGTACGTCGTATCGCGGCTGGCGGGTGGAGATGGCACTGTGTACATCGCCGAAGCATTCGGCATCGCCGTGCTCGTCGCGTTCATCGTGGCGATAGCCAAGGGGCTGTCGCTGGTCGAGGCGATGGACGGCTTCATCGATGGCTGCAAGGGCGTGACGATCGGTGCGGTGATCCTGGGACTGGCCGTGACGCTCGGCTATGTCTCCGGCCAGCTCGGCACCGCGAACTTCATCGTCGAAGCGACGAGCGCGATCATCAACCCGGTGTTCCTGCCCGCGATCCTGATGGGCATCTGCATGGCGGTTGCGTTCTCGATCGGCTCATCCTGGGGTACATACGCCGTCGTGTTCCCGCTCGCGATGCCGCTCGCGTGGGCGGTGTTTCCGGACCCTGGCTATATCTCGCTCTGCTTCGGCGCCGTGCTGGGCGGCGCGGTGTTCGGCGATCAGTGCTCACCGATCTCCGACACGACGATCCTGTCCTCGCTCGCGTGCGGTGGCGATCTTATGGATCACGTAACGACCCAGCTGCCGCTCGCGCTCGGGGCTGCCGCGCTGGCGGCAGTGACGGCTACGCTGATCGCGGTGACGATGATGTGAGCTGGTCAATAACCCCGCGGCTGTCCGTCATGCCGCGGGTCCGACACCGCGATCCAGCGGTCGCCGTCGCGCACGATCATGTACAGTCGCGCATAGCTGCCCGACTCCGCTGCCGGGTCGTAGCCCATTCGCCTGATCTCCGCCAGCAGCTCGGGCGGGAAGCCGTGCTCGAGCTGTACCCGGGGGCTCGATGCCGACGGATAGATGCGCGGCATGTTCAGCGCATGGATCGGGTCCATGCCATAGTCGAGCACGTACACCATCGTCTGTGCGATCTCGGTCGGTATCCGTCCGGATCCTGGCGCGCCCGTGACCATGCGGACGCGGCCGTCCTCCAGAACGATCGTCGGTGAGATGGTCGACGTGCGTGTGCGCCACGTAGAGCTTCCGCCCGTCGTGCTTTCCTCGTCGCGGAAGCGGTAACCGGAGTCGTTCAGGAAGAACCCCTCGACCCACGCGCCCGAGCCGAAGATCGTGCTGTTCGTCTGTGACAGTGCGACGGCATTGCCCTCCGAATCGACGACGGACAGGTGTGTCGTCTCGCCCGTGGAGTCCTCCAGCGCAGCGTGCATTGCTCCAGCGGCGGTCAATGTCGTCGCGCTGCGATACAACGGCAGCGCATCCTGCTGGAACTGCGCACCGGTGCGCTCAGATCCAGCGTCATCGGCAGCCTGCGGCGGGCGCGGCGCGTCGATCGGCCACGGGCGCAGCGCTTCACATTCCGGAGCGGGCGGCGCACTCTCATACGCGGCGGCGTTCACGGTACTGATCCGATCGGGCGCGGACCCCGTTCCGACGAGCGCGCGACGTTCATCCGCGAATGCATCGCTCACGCGGCCCGCGGCGGGCACGACGCTCCAGCGCGGATCGTCATTGCCGCGGTTGTCAGCCTGCGCGACACGCAGCGCCGACACCATCACGTCGAACGCGCGCGCGGACTGCGTCGGCAGGCCCAGCTCGGCGAGGTCGAAGGGCTCGAGGAGATTGAGCGTGTGCAGCACCTGCGCGCCGGTCTGCGGCGGCGGCGCGGACAGCACGAGATGACCATCGTATACGCTGCACAGCGGTCGCTTCCACTGCGGCTCGAAGCCCTTCAGGTCGGCGAGAGTGGCCGGGTGCCCTGCGGCGTTCAGCGTGGCTACGATGCCCCGTCCGGCGGCGCCCTCATCGAAGCCGGCGCGGCCGTGCTCCGCGATCGCACGCAGTGTCGCGGCGAGTGCGGGGTTGCGGTAGATGTCACCGGGCGAGAGCGCTTCGCCGCCGGGCCACATCTGCTGGTGTCCGCCGTCGTAACGAAACAGCTTGGCTGAGTCCGAGCGGATGAACTGCGCGAGGATCTGACCGATGGGAAAGCCGTTCTCGGCGAGGCGTATCGCGGGCGCGAGGATCTGATAGAGCGGCAGCGAGCCGAAGCGCCTGTGTGCCTCCAGCAGTCCGGGCACTTCGCCGGGGATGCCCACGATGCGCAGGTCGGGACCCTCAATGTCTCCGGTGCGTCCGCGGAACGACTCGGCGTTCTGCATCGCATAGAAGTCGAGGTAGTACGGCTGCTCCTCGCCCTGCCGCCAGATGAGCATCGATCCGCTGCCGCCGAGCCCCGACATCTGCGGCTCGACCACGCCGATCGCGAACGCAGTTGCGATCGCCGCGTCGACTGCGTTGCCGCCTGCGCGCAGGATCTCGACACCGGCATCACTCGCGAGGCCGTTGGCGGAAGCGACGGCACCGTTTTGCGCGACGACGCGCTTCAGCTCATCGGCGGGAGCTACGTCGTACGCCGCGGCGGATGCGGTCGGGATGTCGACCCGCGCGGCCGGTGCACTTGCGCATGCACCGATCAGAACGAGCGATACGCTCAGCATTATGCGACGTGTATACGGCATGGTACTCCCTGTCATCGTGGTTCTCGTCAGCGTGGCTCTCGTCACACCAGTTCAATCATCGTTGTTCCCGTCACGACAGTTCTATCATCGTGGTTCCTGTCCCGGATGGTAGCGCAGCACGATGCCGCGCTCGATGTCTTCCTCCGTCCACAATACGCGCTTCATGCGATTCGATGCGAACAATGCGGCCTGATCGTCATGCCACGGCGACTCCGGATCGGGGCTCTGGCCGTATGCGAGGATGGAGTATGCGCGCGGCACCTCGGCGAACTCGACGGCGAGCACCCAGCCGTCGCCGCCGTTCACGACGCGGCGATGTCGACGAGCCGGTGGGCGGCTGCGGCGGCGCA
>DATABQ010000141.1:0-7822 GCA_036259495.1 Longimicrobiales bacterium
CACCATTCGTCGACCGGGACTTCGGCATGTCGCTCCTCCGATTCGAGGTTGTGACCGACGCCGGAAGGTCCCGCGTCGGACAGCGACTCTACCGCACGAGCCCCGTCTTGCCGCAAGCCCGCGGGTGCTGTATAACTTGGGAGTGGCAAGGAGGTTGTACTGCCCCCGTGGCCCGCGTCCGATCCCCCGTTGTTACGTTTCGATTCGAGCGCGCACGACGTACTGAACGCCCAGCTCATCCGCCGTGATACCGTAAAGCCGCCCGTCGCGAATGATCGGTGCCGACCCCGTGAGGCTGAACGGCAGGTCCAGTATGCCAAGGTAGCGACCAGTCGGGTCGAAGATGTCGAAGTGCCGGCCCTGATCGTCCGGGCCCGCTTCGCGCTCGACCCAGATGGCGCCGTCGTCTGCGAAGAAGAAACGGCGGACAGGCGGCTTGCTCGAGGGCAGGCGCGACATGTCTACGCGGCCGCCCTGGTCCGTGAACCACTTCAGGTTCTCGCGCGCGGCCTCGCGGTCCTCATCCGTCACCGCCAACGGCTCGAACTCGCGGGTGACCGTCCGCAGCGTATCGCCGGTGGGCCCGAGCTCGAATAGCCGGTACTCATCGGTGAACAGTCCCCAGATCGTACCGTCAGGCGACAACCGCCACGAAAGTCCCCCCTGAAACGGGATGCCGGCCATGAGCCCGCCGCCGCCGGGCGATGTTAGCCTGAAGAAGTCGCGTTCGTTGGGGTCCACCGGTGCCATGAGCGTATCGCGCGGAGTGAATGCCGTGTCGTAGCGCACCAGCGCCACGCGGAACCCCTCTTCATCCATCTGCGGCACCACAGCGTAGTAGTTGCCCGCCGCGTCGAAGCCGCCCGGCCACGGCATCATCACGAACCCGCCGAGTGCCGGGTGCGCCGTCAGGTACGTGCCCGCGGTATCGTAGACGGAGAGGCGGTTGTTCTGCGGATCCATCACCCAGATGTTGCCGTCGCCGCCCTGCTGCAGATGCACCGCCTGCGCAAACTCGCCCGGGCCGCCGCCCTTGCGACCGATCGTGCGGATGTGAGCGCCGCCGGAGTCGAACACGCGCAGCTCCTGCGACTGATGCTCGAGCACCCAGATACGACCCGCGCGATCGACCTCCAGCGAGCCGATGCGACCGAACAGGTCCGCGCCCTCGCCTTCCGTGCGGCCGATGCGCAGCTCCTCGACGACCGTCCATGCATCGCCTTCGCCCCACAGCGGCGTCGCCGGATTCGTCACGACGACCTGGCCCGACTGGATTGTGTCGACGGTGCCCGCCCACGCCGTCGTCCCGGGAGTTCCGCCATCGCATGCTGCGAGCGCGGTGAGAGCGAGGGGGCCGATCGCCAGAAGCCTGGGATTGCGCATCACCTTCAGGGGTTGAGGAACGAGTTGATGGCGTGATGTGCGTCGGGTGCGTTCACCGGGCGGACGCCAATCGGACGGTGATCGTCTGTCCGGCGCGTTCCACGGTCGCACCGCGCAGCTCCAGCGTGATGCCGTCAGCCTCATGGATCAGCACGCCGGCGCGCGCGCGGAGCGGAACGTTCGTGGACGAAGGCATCAGTGTGGCCGTCGGAACGCCGGCGAGCTCCACGCTGCTGTTGGCATTCACACCCGGGTGCCGCCCGGCGTACGCCTGGACGTCCTCACGATCCGGGACGGGCTCGAAATCATCGGGAGTGGCGGGGTGCCGGAAGAGCAGCGTGCGCTCGCCGTCATAGATCGCGACCGGTGTGAGACGCGGGTCGAAGCCCGGCCAGAGGTCCTGCACCGCAAGCTGGTCCGCCTCCTCGATCAGCGCGAAGGGATTGTTCGCGGTCCCATCCGTGGGCCCGTCAGCGGGTGCGGAACGGCAAGCTGGGACCAGCAGAGTGAATGCAAGCAGCACGGCGGGCACGCGCATGGTGCAATCCTGATCGGGGAGAGCCGAGTTCGCTACTGATAGGACGCAAGAGTCAGCACGTAGGTTGCAAGGGGTCCGCGGTGAAGATTCCTGCGCCAATCAGACCGAGCTGCCTCCGTAATGCTGAACGTATCCCCCGGCCTCCTCGTGCAGCGACCGTGATCGGGCGTTCTCATCATTCGTCGAACAACCCGACCGGAATTCGACAGACGCCGTTTCAGTGGCTCTCGTATGTTCAGTTGTGGGATCGTCGAACAGGCAGGTACGGCTTCGTGTGAGCTGCTATGTCGCGACAGGTTCATCCGGCCAGCACACGCGCCGGGGCGGCAGCTCGCCGCCCCGGCGTGTTCCCGTCAGTCCCTCTCGAATACGATCACTTCGTCGCCACCTCCGGTGGTGGTCAGCACGTCGCCGGAGATCGTTGCGGTCTCGAAGCCCTCATCGTCATGGCCGGAGAATGTCACGGTGTTGCCGGACCTCGTGTACGTTCCCGTCAGCGCCAGGTCCTCGGGAGTCGTCTGTTCCCCCTCCGTGAAGGAGATGTCGATGTCGATGGCAAACGTGCCGTTCGCGTTCAGCGTGACTGTGCCATCCGAGATGGTCAGCACACCGTCACCTTCGTCGATCGCGACCGGCACGGTTTCTCCGTCGACCGAAACCAGGGTGTACGTGCCGACATGGCTGTTATCCGGCTCCGTGGGATCGTCGTCGCACGCGGCGAGGATCGGCAGGATGAGTGCGAGCGCAACCAGACGTCTCATGATAGAGTCTCCGCAACTATGGTTCGTAAATGGCGGCGACGGTCATCCCGGCAGCTGTCCGACGACTTCTGATGCAGCCCGGCAGGATCACGCGCCGCCGCAATGGTGACGGAAACATACGCCTTGGCACGTGGGGCAGGAAGGGCCAGTGCAAACGCGTAAACCGTTGCTGGACATGCAGTCAGCCGAGGGTGCGATGTTCCACAGCGCTGCAGCCGGTTCCCTGGCGGTACCCTCGACTCCGGAAGGTATGCGAACGCGGTCGATCTGATCGAGCGTGCGGCGAGCGATGGGCCACGACTCCTGGGGGCAAGCCTGTCGGGCGCGCTTCTGCTACAGCGGCGTCAGGCCGCCACCAGCCCGCGCGTCTGCCGTCGCACAAGCGACGCATAGTAGCCGTCCGCATCCATCAGCTCCGGGTGCGACCCTACCTCCTCGATCTCACCGTTCCGCAGCACCAGAATGCGGTCGGCATCGACGACCGTCGCCAGGCGATGTGCGACGATAAACGTGGTACGGCCGCGAATGAGCCGTGACAGCGCCTCCTGCACAAGCGACTCGGACTCCGCGTCGAGCGCGGATGTGGCCTCGTCCAGAATCAGGATCGGCGGGTTCTTGAGCAGTGCACGCGCGATCGCGACGCGCTGCCGCTCGCCCATCGACAGATTGCCGCCACGCTCGCCGACCATCGTGTCATAGCCGTTCTCGAGGCGCATGATGAAATCGTGGGCGTTCGCGGCACGCGCGCACGCCTCGACATCGGCATCGCTCGCGCCGGGGCGGCCGTATGCGATGTTGTTGCGGATCGTGTCGTTGAACAGTAACGCGTCCTGGAGCACGACACCGATCTGCTGACGCAGTCCCCGCTGCTTGAGGGTGCGAATGTCGATGCCGTCCACGCGTACCGCGCCGTGGGTCGGATCGTACAGCCGCTGGAGCAATGCCATGAGTGTGCTCTTGCCGCCGCCGCTCGGCCCCACAATCGCCACCACCTCGCCTGACTCCACCTCGAGATCGAGATCGTGCAGAACCATCTGCGTCGGCGTGTAGCCGAAGCTCACGCCATCGAACTGCACACGGCCGGCGAGTGGCGGAACGGAGCGGGCGTCGGGAGCATCGCCCAGGTCGTCGCGCGTGTCGAGAATGGCGAACACGATTTCCAGCGAGACGGCGGCACGCCTCAGCGTCTGGTAGACGTTCGTAAGTCCCTGCACGGGGCCGAACAGACCGCCGACATAGCCGAGGAACGCGAGCACGGTGCCGATCGTGATCTCGCCGCGGATCACGAACACGCCGCCGAGCGCGATCGCGCACAGGCGTGCGAGCACCGCGATGATGTTACGGCTGGAGTTGATCATCGAGTCGCGGCCGACGCCGTGCGCAACGACTGCGTTCGCGGAGTTCACGTCCGTAAGGAAGCGCCGCTTCTCGTCCTCCTCCATCGTGTAGCTCTTCACGGTGACGATGCCGGAGAGGACCTCGTTGAAGCGCGAGTAGATGCGGGACCAGCCGTCGATCAGCTTCCGCTCGCGCGCGGACTGCTCGTTCGCGGCCCATGCCCCGATCAGCGCCGGCAGCGGTGCGAACGCGAGCACGACGACCGTGAGCCGCCAGTCGAGGCGCACCATCACGAACACCGCAACGAGCAGGTACGCCAGCGCGGGCAGCACGTTCGTCGTGACTTCCGTGAGGGCGCCGACGAACCCGCTGATGCCGCGGTCGAGCCGCGTCATCGTCGCACCGACAGTTTCTCCGCGGTGGTAGGAGATCGGCAGGGACTGGAGTCGCCCGACCGTCGCTTCCAGCAGTGAGAACTGCACGTTGAGGCGGACGCGCCACGTGAGCCAGTTCGTCACGGCAGCGACGGCTTCGCGTGCGGCGGCGATGCCGAGCATGCCGACGAGGCCCATCGCGAGCGCACGCGTCGCGTCACCGGCGGTCAGGCTGTCGATGATGTACATGAGGAGGAGCGGCTCTATCGCGCCGAGGATGGCGCCTGCCATGGCGAGCCCCAGTATGAGGAGGCTCGAAGAGCGGTACGGTCGGACAAAGGCGAGGGCGCGACGCGCCTGGCTCGCCCAGTCACCGCGAGTACGCGGTTCCTGCATATGTGAAACGCCTCCTTCGGCGTCTTTGGCTGCGGCATCATCGCCGCCTGTCGGTACGGCATCGTCGCCGCCTGTGCTGCAGCATCGTCGCTGCGAGCGCCCAGATGTACACGCGGCGTGCCACGGCGTTTCACGGAGGTCAGCGGTTCCGTCTGCAGAATGAAACGGCGAACCTGGAGGCCGCTCCGGACGTATTAAGGAGGCAAACCGGTCCTCGAACGAAATGACGGAGATGCGAAACAATTTACGATTGCTCCTGCTGCCGGCACTCGCGGCTATCACCGGGTGCGGCGATGTGCTCGGGGAGCGGGTGATCCACGGCCGCGGGCCGGTCTACATCGAGAACCGGCCGGTCGGCCACTTCACCGGCGTGTCGAACAGCACGGCTGCCGAGGTGGAGATCCTGCACAGCTTCACGGAGGACGTATTCATCCGTGCGCAGGACAACATCCTGCCATACGTCCGGACACGTGTGCGGAACGGCGTCCTGACCATCTACACGGACAGCGACGTGACGCTGCGGCCGGAGTACCCGATCATCGTGGAGGTGGATGTCGTGACGCTGCGTACTCTGGAGTCTTCCGGCAGGGGATTCATGCGCGGGCAGCTGATCGACGCGACGAGGCTGGAGGTGAACAGCAGCGGTTCCGGCGACATCGACCTGCCGGACCTGCTCGCGGACTCGCTCATCATCTTGAACTCCGGCTCGGGCGATGTCACAGCCGAAGGTCAGGTCGAGAGGCTGCGCGTGAACATGAGTGCGGCGGGCGGCGTCGACACGCGGGACCTGGAGGCGTTCGAGGCGGACGTGACGATCAGTGGCAGCGGCAGCGCAACGATCCGCGTGCGCGACTACCTGCGCGCAGTACTGTCAGGCAGTGGATGGCTTCGCTACTTCGGATCGCCGGATGTCGAGCAGACCGTCACGGGCACGGGCGAGGTCGAGCGGCAGGGAACCTGAGGCATCGGACACATGGGTGCGATGAACAGCACGGCGCTGTTATTTTCGACCCCATGAACCCGCACTTCAACATCGGTACGCAGGGGTGGAACTACGACTTCTGGCGTGGCCGCTTCTATCCGCCGGGCGCCAGGTCAATCGACCGGCTCGAGCTGTACAGCCGGGTGTTCGACACGGTCGAGATCGACTCGACATTCTACGCCATGCCGCCAGCGGGACGGTTCCGCTCATGGTACGAGCGGACGCCCGCGGGTTTTCTGTTCACGACGAAGCTTCCGCGTGACATCACGCACGATGCGCGGTTGGTCAACGTCGATGAGCTGCTGATCGAATTCTGCAATCGCGCGGCGGAGCTGGAGGAGAAGCTCGGGCCGGTGCTGGTGCAGCTGCCACCCGACATGACCGCGCGTGAACGACCGGCGCTCGATGCATTCGCACGATCGCTGCCGCGTGAGATCCAGTTCGCGATTGAGTTCCGCGATGCATCGTGGTTCACGCCGGAGACATACGACCTGCTGCACGATCTCGATCTGACGATGGCGGTGAGCGTCGGACCGTGGCTGACCACGGACGCGGCGCTCCGCGTAACGGAGAGTGCGCCCGGCCGCCTCCAGTACCTGCGCTGGCTCGGCTCGCCGCGACATCAGGAGCTGAACGCTGCGATTGTCGCGGAGCGCGATGCCGATCTGCGCCGCTGGGCGGATCGGATCCTGGAGCTGCTGCCCGACAAGCCCACGGTCTACGCATACTTCAACAACGACTATCAGGGGCACAGCCCGGAGAGCGCGCGGCGGCTCCAGGCACTCGTCGGCGTGGAGCGGGCGGATCCGGAGCGTTTGCAGGAACAGCCGGACCTGTTCGGCTGAACATCGCGCCGGCAGGCCTCGCTGCCCGAACCCGCGCTGCCGGAGCTTTCGGGTTACATGATGGCGTCGAGGTGCAGGTCGAGGCGCCAGCTGCGCGGCTCGCGGAGCCCATGTGCGAGGTCGATGCGCACCAGACCATCCAGCACGGACATGCCGGCGCCGACGGACCATCGCTGGTTGGCGTTGCGGATGTCCTCGCGATCGCCCGCCCAGCCCCAGTCGCTGAAGATCGTATACGCGCCCCACGATGACGTGCGCCCGAGCTCCAGCCGAGCGCGGGCCATTGACGTGCCCGACACCGTGCTCGGGTCATAGCCGCGCAGCGTGCGGGCGCCGCCGAGATAGAACAGCCGTTGAGGCGTGACATCGCCGACGCTCGAGCCGACGCCCGCCTCGAGGCCGATCCGCACTCCGCTGAACAGGGGCGCCGCCGTACGCAGCGTGACGCTGCCGCGGGCGAGGTCGTAGTCGCCGGTCTCGCCCTGGAGCATCAGGTCGAGGCCGAACTGCGCGCGCCGCGGATCCGTGCCCCACCAGGGACGCAGCTGCATGATGCCGCCGTACTGCATGGCTTCCGCGGCGGCGATGTTGGAACGGAAGACGCTGTCCGTCCACAGCCGCGGAAGCGCGAAGTGCGTCTCCCGCTCCACATCGTTCTGGTACTCGCCGTAGCCGGTGATCTCCCAGCTCCGCCGCTCTGTCGACGGCGGCGCGACAGTGAGGGATGCGCCGCTCGCACGGAAATATTCGCCGGCATCGCGGCCGAACACGAGCGCGGAGAGAGAGTTGCCGAGGCCGAGCGCATCGCGCGAGGGATCGACCGTGGTGAGCTCATGATACGCCCGCAGCTCGAGCGAGCGACGCATGGTCTCGCGCCGCGCGGAGAGCAGCGCATTCGGATGGAGGTCGGCGACACCGACACGTGCGACGGCACTGATCTCTGCCTGCGGGAGGCCAACGCTCGCGCGTGCACCTAGCGAGAGCGCTTCCACGCGATTGTAGCGGACCATGTCCCGCTCGCCGATGCCCCAGCCGAACTGCGGAGGCCCCTTGCGATGGATCGCACCGCCCAGCGCCGCGAGGCGGTCCGACATCTCCTCGATCTCCTCACGACTCGGAAAGCCGGGCGCGTCAGACCACACCGGCGGCGGCAGATCGGGGCTCTCCAGCAGCTCCAGCGAGTCGTGCGGTACGATCAGAATGAA
>DATABQ010000142.1:0-2146 GCA_036259495.1 Longimicrobiales bacterium
CACGCGGATATCGCGACCACACAGATATACACCCACGTCGACCGCGAATACCTGCGGGATGTCCACCGCCGGTACCATCCGCGGGCCTGACACTACGGAGAGAAGAAGTTGCTGCTCGTCATCGACAACTACGATTCCTTCACGTGGAACCTGGTGCAGCTCATTGGCGAGCTGGGCGTGGAGCCTGTCGTGCACAGGAATGACGCACTCTCCGTCGACGACATCGCCGCGATGGCGCCGGAGCGTATCGTGATCTCACCGGGGCCGTGCACGCCCGCGGAGGCGGGGATCAGCGTGGACGTGATCCGCAGCTTCGGTGAGAGCACGCCGATCCTCGGTGTGTGTCTGGGGCATCAGTCGATTGGTGCCGCATATGGCGGGGAGGTGGTGCGCGCGCGCCGGATCATGCACGGGAAGCTGTCGCCGATCGCGCACAGCGGGACGGGACCGTTCGAGGGACTGCCGACTCCGCTGGAGGTCACGCGCTACCACTCCCTCGTTCTGGCGCCGGAGTCTCTGCCGGCCGAGCTGGAAGTGCTCGCGTGGACGGACGAGCCCGGCTGGGAGGACGAGATCCAGGCGGTGCGGCATCGTACGCATCCGGTATGGGGCGTGCAGTTCCACCCGGAGTCGATCGCCAGCCAGGGCGGTCGCGACCTGCTCCGCAACTTCCTGAGCGCGACATGAGAGCGAGCCTGCATATTC
The DNA here is from genome assembly GCA_036259495.1 of Longimicrobiales bacterium. Lineage (GTDB taxonomy): Bacteria > Gemmatimonadota > Gemmatimonadetes > Longimicrobiales > RSA9 > SH-MAG3. The sequence goes on from DATABQ010000142.1 coordinate 706, forward strand.
TGCGATCCACTGCTGCCTGCTGCCTGCTGCTCGCCATCGCAGCCGCTGCCGACGCTCAGACGGTCGACATCAGGGGGCGGGGCGACGCGGAGAACGACCGCTATCTCGAGCGACTCGTCGAGTCCGGCGATTACGAGCTCCTGGCGCGCGACACGCTGCTCGGCCGCAACGACACCATCGCTGGCAACGCCCTCGTGCTGGGCTCGACAGTGCGGCTGGAAGGCGTGATTGCCGGCGATCTGGTGATCGTCGATTCGAACGTCTTCGTGCGCCCCACCGCGCGGATCATGGGCGATGTCCATAACATCGCCGGCGGCCTGTACTATTCCGAGCTCGCGGCCGTGATCGGGACCATCCACTCGGAGCCGAACGCCCCCTATCGCGTCGAGCACTACGAGGACGGCAGAATTGCGATCATCGGGACGACGGCGGAATCGGCGGTCGTTCTGCACGGCATCAAGGGCATCGAGATTCCCACGTACGATCGCGTCGACGGACTCACGGTCAGTGTGGGCGGGGGATACCTCGTGCCGCGCATCGGCGATGTGGAGCCGATCGTCCGCGGACGCCTCGAGTATCGCACCGCGCGCAGCGAGTTCACGGGAGGGGTGGAGCTCGCCGCCGCACGCCGTCGCACCGAAGTCGCCGTGGGCGCCGAGCGCACTACGATGACGAACGAGCGCTGGATCCGCTCAGACGTGACGAACAGCATCAGCTCCTTCATTCAGGCAAAGGACCGGCGCGACTACTACGCCGCGGATCGCGGCTATGCCGAAGTCCGCAGGCTGCTCGAGGACGGGGCGCGGGTGACGAATGCGTTCGTCCGTGCACAGATCGAGGATGCGGAGCGGCTCGTCGCGCGTGATCCCTGGAGCATTGTCGGCGAATTCCGACCGGAGAACATCCTGGTCAACGACAGCCGCATCAGCAGTGCTGTCATCGGCGCCACCACGACCTGGACTCTGCCCCGCCATGTCGTCGAGATCAGCGCACTGACAGAGTTCGCCGGCGAGCTGCTCGATGGCGACCATTCGTTTGCCCGCTACGAGATCGATGCCAGCTGGGCCATGGCCGCCCTCGCCAACCACACGCTCGAGATCGAGCCGCACTTTCAGGGACCGCTCCCCGGCACCGGGTCCCTGCCTCTCCAGCGCTGGAGCTTCGTCGGCGGATCGGGCACCCTGAACACATACGAGATCGGGGCGTTTCGCGGCGATCGCGTGGCTTTCGTCGAGACGGAATACTCCATTCCTCTGCCGCGCTCGCTGCGGATCCGGCTGCTCGGCCGCCCCAGCCTGGACCTGCTCCACATGGCCGGCATGGCGTGGTCCGACGGCGAATCCCCCGGTTTCGAACAGAACATCGGTGTACGCCTTCGCTTCAACATGCTGTATCTGCGCGCCGTGACCCATCCATCCCGCTTCATCGACGACGCCGAATT
>DATABQ010000143.1:0-1595 GCA_036259495.1 Longimicrobiales bacterium
TCGACCACCACGATCATCGAGACGATCGAGCGGGGCGGTACGCTCACCGATGGCCTGGCGGAGGCCGCCAGAAAGGGCTTCCTCGAACCTGACCCCGAGCTCGACCTGCGGGGGGCGGACGCGGCCGTGAAGCTTGCGATCGTAGCAGGCATCATCACGGCGCGGCGCATCGACCCGCGGTCGATCGCCGCAGATGACCTTCGCACCCTGGACGTGCTGACCGTTCGTGCACGCACGCGCCGTAACGCGACGACGCGACTCGTCGCGCGGATGAGCGAGAATGGCTCGCTCTCCGTGCGTTACGAGGAGGTCAGTCGCGATTCGATACTCGCGGCGCCATGCGGCCGCGTCGTATACGAGTACACGCTCGATCGCGACGAGCGGCGGATGCACATTGGGAGCGGTCTCGGTGCTGCGGCGACTGCCGGTGCGCTGTTCGCCGATATACGCGCACTGGCGGGCGAGGCGGCATTTCGTGCCGGCGCGGAGGCGGGACGATGAGCTCCGTACTCGAGCCAGCGGTGAGCACCACTGCGGACATCGGCCAGCTCGATCTGGAGCACGGCGGACATATCGAAGACGCACACGTTGCATTCTCGGTGCACGGTGACGCGGACCTGCCGGCGGTGCTGGTGCTCGGCGGCATCTCCGCCGGCCGGCACATCCTCACCGCTGACGGCGTGCGATCCGGATGGTGGCCCGGGGTTGTGGGCCCGGGGAGCGCGCTGGACCCTGCACACCATCGGCTCGTCGGCGTCGATTACGTCGCCGGCCGTGGCGACTCGAGCTCACCCGCGCCGGCGGGCGAATGGCCAGTGATCACGACTGGAGATCAGGCTGGGGCGATCATCGCGCTGCTCGACCGTCTTGGCATCGAGCGGCTGCATGCTGTGGTAGGCGCTTCGTACGGAGGCATGGTCGCGCTCGCGCTCGCGGAACGGTTCGGAACGCGACTCGATCGCGTGGTTGCCATCTGCGCCGCCCATCGCGCGCACCCGATGGCGACGGCGATCCGCTCGATCCAGCGCCGTGTGATCCGGCTGGCCGCCATGGCTGAAGATGCGGCGGGAGGCGTCGCCATCGCGCGTGCACTGGCGATGACCACATACCGAACGGCAGCGGAATTCGACGAGCGTTTTGGCGGAGCGCCCAGCATCGCGGCTGGCGCCGTTCGATTCCCGGTCGACTCGTATCTCGATCACCACGGGCACGACTACGCGGCGAGCTTCCCTGCGCAGTCGTTCCTCGCGCTGTCGCAGTCGCTGGACCTGCACCACGTGAACCCATCGCGGATCTCCGCCGAATGTGCGTTGATCTGCTTCGACTCGGACACGCTCGTGCCCCCCGCCGACGTGCACGTCCTCGCCCGCGCGCTGCCGCGCGAGCCGGCGCTCACGTGCATCTCATCGCGTTACGGCCACGATGGTTTTCTGAAGGAGCCGCGTGCCGTCAGCAGCGCCATTGCGGCTGCGCTGAACGGCACCTCTGCTCCGACTACGAGCTACGCCGCGCGCAGCACCGCCAGCAGCACGAACGGAGCAGGCAGTAGCAGGAGCATTGGCACCGATGGCAGCCGCAGCGCTGCGGGCGCGCCC
>DATABQ010000144.1:0-3415 GCA_036259495.1 Longimicrobiales bacterium
TGCGCTGGATCACGCTCGCCCCCTCGAGCACACCGAGATGGTGGGAGATCAGGGAGGCCGACATTCCGAGCGCGCCGCCGATCGAGCCGCAGGACAGCTCGCCGGATGACGCGAGCAGCTCCACGATACGATACCTGTTCACATCCGACAATGCAGAAAGCACACGCACCACATCCTGTGTGTCTTCCGACTCGATTCGAGCTTCCACGCACAACCTCCATGACTCCCGGCGTACGGGCGAATCATACCCGTGCCTGCGGTCCGGGGTCCCGTGAGCGCGCTCGAGGCTCCGTCAGAAGTTGCGGCTGGAAGTGCGGCGCTCGTCAGGAGGCGTCCGGAACCTCACCGACGAAGAAGGAGCACGCGTCGACAGCATCGCCGCCTGCCACCAGCTCGAAGCGATATCGGCCGGCACTGGGGAATACGACCTTCTCCAGCGGCATGATCAGGCGCGTCTGGGGAGGGGAACGGTCGGCACTGCGGGCTTCGACCTGCGTATGGCCCTGGATCGTCAGCAGCTTGCGGCCGTTCTGGTCGATCATGTCCGCACGCAGCGGAAGCTCGCCCGCTTCGTCCGGCTCCCATTCCACGATGAACACGGCGGTCATCCGGTCCTGCATTGCGGGGAAGCCGGGCGCGCTCAGGTCGTTGAATATACCGGCCAGGTCGAGACGGCCGTCCGGCCGTTCGCGGGCGCTTTCACATACGGCAGCAAGCTTCAGAATCATGGGGCGCCAAGATGCCCGCGGATGCAGGCCATGTCAATCAGGCGCGGAAATCCGGTAGCAGGTATCGACGTCGGCCGGAGAACGTGCGCCGCAAGGCCGCGTTCAGGTTTTCCTCCGCGAAACGCGTCACCCCTCCGCCCATATATGCGGGCAGTCCCTCGACATCTTCAGCAGTGAACCCTTCGGCGACGACCTTCTTCGCGCTGGTATCCACGCGCAGGAATCCAATCGGCAGCAGCCGGGCACTCTGACCATCCGGTGTGGACACGATCACGTACCGGACGCGCTGGGCCGTCGTGTCGATGACCAGGTCGCGTACCTCCAGCCGGGAGCCATCGCCGGCGAGGACGAGAGGCCAGCCGCGGATGTCGCTCTCGCCGGGCGCCACCCGCCAGCCGGACAGATACGAAAGCCGGGCCAGCGGCTCCTCATCACCGCCACGGTCCGCCGAGACCACCGGGTGCTCGCCGACATAGATGCCGCTGTGGTCATATGCGGGATGCGCGTAGTATCGCTCGCCGTGGAACGTCCGGCCGTACGCCTCCAGCAGCTCACGCTCGTACGGATCGTCAATGTGCGCGGCGTCTGCCGCGAAGGGCGGCACCTGCACGAGCTGCTCGAGGAGCGCCGCACGCAGCCGGATGCAGGGGCCTTCTTTCGCCTCGCCGTGCACACGGGCGTGGCCGATCGGCACGAGCACGTGCCGGTCCAGTGTCTTGAGATCCAGATCGACGTAGCGAAGCAGACCGGTTTCCGCTTCCGCCAGCGCGCCCCACAATGCGCCCACGGGAATGCCGCTCGCATCCTCCACGCGCATGCCGCGCAGGTCGGGGACCGAACGCAGCACCGCCGCGTCCGCAGCCTGCGCCGCACCGGTCAACGTTGCGATCTCGCGACCGGAGGATTCCTCCGATGCACCACCTACCTGTTTGAACTTCGGCTCATTCATGTCCCGCCGCGGTTGCAATGCTCGTTCCTTGACACTCCGGCGCGCTGGCGCATAGCTTCGCCCACCCTTGCCACGATTGAGCCTGCAGCAGATGCGCTACCGAAGAGACAAGTCCGCAGGCGTCATCGTTTTCCATCGCGGTGACCAGGGCTGCCGTTTCCTCCTGCTGCTCTCGCGTCTCACCAAACGGCCCCTCTGGGAGTTCCCGAAAGGCGGCGTCGACGCCGGCGAAACGGTGGCGGAAGCCGCACTGCGCGAGCTCCACGAAGAGACCGGCCTCGACCGCGAGTCCATCCGCCTGATCGACGAGTTTCAGCATCGCGAGGAGTATCGCTTCACGTCCGGTCAGGGAGAAAGTCGCATCCTGATCCGCAAGGAGGTCACGTACTTCCTCGCCGAGTCCATGAGCACCGACGTGAAGCTTTCCGCGCACGAGGCGAGCCAGTTCGCCTGGCTGCCGCTCGAGGACGCGATCCGCAAGCTGAAGTACAAGGCGCGCCGCGAGATGCTGCATGAAGCCGCGCGCCTCGCAGGCTGCAGTAGCGGAGACGATTCGAAGGCAGCGCCATCCGAGGGGCAGCCGCGAGCTCGCCGCCGGCGCAAATGACCGGACGTCGCGCCACACCACACTGCGGCACCCCTCTCATACTGTTCAGTTGTCGGTGACCAGGCGGCGCAGACGGCTCTCGAGCAGCGGCTCGGGCAACGAGAGCGCCTGCCCGAGAACATCGGACTGGTTCGAGCCACTGAACGATTCGACAGCGTCCAGCCACAGCCGGCCGCTCGGCCCGACGAACACCAGTCGGCCGTAGAATACACCGGTGTTACCCCAGCACTGCAGCATCACGCGCCACGGCGCCCCATCCACGTCCAGCGAACGGACATCGAGCGTCTGCGTCGCACGGCGGACAGTCGTCACCGTCTGCACAGGCCCCTCCGCGTCTTTCCGGCGTCGGCGAACCCGGGGCACGCGAGCAGCGCCTTCCCAGCCGCACTCCATGCACCAGCGGCGGTGCAGCTCGGAGCGGGGGTGCAGCCGCGACGCCATGCGCAGCGGCCGCGACAGGAGCCGGAGTGTGCTCACACCGCAGTGGGGACAGTCACGGCATTTCGGCAGCGCGCGATAGCTCACGATCGCACTCAGCGCGAGCGGCAGCACAAAGACCAGGAGAAGGTACGACGCTATGAGAACAGCCACGACGAATGCTCTTCGCTGTTAACGTTTTACACCAGCCGGAGGGGCAAGAAGCATACCCACTGGCACCCTTCTCGCATCTCCCCGACCCGGCGTTGAAATCGCGTGAACAACAGCGTGATGACAAGGCCTGATGTTTGCTTGACACTGCGACAGCGAACCCGCATACTCGCTGTCGCAAAAAGCTCCAGATGGAGCGACGGGTCCGCGTGAGCGGCGCAGACCCGATTGCAACGCAGGCGCCTGATTGGCGTCTCACACTCGTACCCTCATCGGAGGTTAGTATGAAGCGCTCGTTTCTGACCGTAGCCGCGGCGGCCGTGTTCGCGCTCGGCGCCTGCGGCGACACTGATACCGACGCGAACATCGAGCCCGTGGACGAGCTCGGTCCGCCGCCGGCACCGGCTCCGGCGCAGCCGTTGCCCATGGACACCATGCCCATGGACACGACCATGATGGGCGACACCATGTCAGACACAACCGGCATGTGATCGACGGCTGAGCTTCACCGTTGAGGGTTGAGAAGCGGGGGGGGGGGGGGGG
>DATABQ010000145.1:0-3571 GCA_036259495.1 Longimicrobiales bacterium
CGGGGGCGAGTGGCGTTTCGCCACCGTGCGAGAACAGCGTGTCGCCCCGGTCGAGCGAGCGCACCATGACACTCCACTCGTCACCGCTCCAGCCCGGACGCCCGATGATCTCGCGCAGGTCGGCCGCCAGCGCTGCTCGCATGTCCTCCGCCGCAGCCGATGCTTCGGCATCCGCCGCGTTCGGCCCCGCAGTCGCCTGCGCCACCACCACCGGCGGAGCGACGGACACGTGCTCCTGCGGCGCGTCCGTGGCCGTGGCTGCGGCCTGCATGCCGAGTGCGCCGGCCAGGAGTGCGATTGAGAGCAATGACTTCATGGATTTCCCGTGCTTCGAGTATCACCGTTCGGAGTCCGCGGCCACCGGTGTACAGGGCGTGCGCGGTCATCTGCACACGTGCAAGAGCAAGGCCATTTTGTACCTGCGCGCTATGCCTAGCATAACACTTGCAATCCCGCCCTGCACGCTACACTATTCGGCGCAAGACGACGTCCAGGCAAGAAACTTTTTCCGAGGTCGCGAGCGCCTTGTCCCGAGAGGGAAGGGCGCTTTTTTGTCGCGCGTCGCAGAACCAACCCACAGTGGAGTACCACGCATGAGCGAATCACTCCGTGTCCTGATCGCCGATGACGAGTCGCTGCACAACCTCGCGCTCGCCAGTCAGCTGGAGACTCTCGGGCATCAGGTCGTGGCCACGGCGGCGAATGGCAGGGAAGCCGTCGAGCTCGCTCGCGAGACGCGCCCGGATCTCGCGTTCCTCGACATCCGCATGCCGACAATGACCGGCCCGGAAGCAGCGCACGAGATTGCTGCCGACCGGCCGATCCCGATGATCATCCTGTCCGCGTACAGTGATTCGCGCACGGTCGATGAGGCCATCAAGGCGCCGGTGTTTCACTACCTCGTCAAGCCGGTCGATCCCGACGATCTCGCACCTGCGATCGCCGTCGCGCGGGCGCGCTTCGACGAATGGCTCGATGCGCGCCGCCAGCGTGACATGCTCGAGCTCCGCCTCGAGGAGCGGAAGATCATCGAGCGCGCCAAGGGCCTGCTCATGGAGTCGCGCCGCCTGAGCGAGCGCGATGCATATCGCTTCCTCCAGAAGACCAGCCAGGACAAGAACACGCCGATGGTCGACCTCGCCCGCAAGATACTCCTCGCTGCTCCACTGCTGCAGAAAGAGTAAGTGTACTCTGCCTTCGATCGGAACACCGATGACAGGGGCCCGGTAATGACAGCTGGCACGCAGAACACTGCGTCACGGGCACAGGTGCGTTCCGGCACGACAACCGAGCCGGCGCTCAGAACTTCCGCCACGGACACTCGTCTGAGCACCATCCTCGTCGTTGATGACGAGCCGCTCGCACGCCAGATGTTCTCGGACCTGCTGGAGGCGCAGGGATTCCGGGTCATCACTGTCGCGCGCGGCGAGGAAGCGTTCGGCTTCCTCGGTGAGGTGGATCTCGTGCTGCTCGATGCCATGCTGCCGGGGCGCGATGGGTGGGAGATCTGTCGCGAGATCAAGGACCGGCACGATCCCATGATGCCGATCATCATGGTGACTGCGCGCACCGCTCCCGATGACGTGGTGCGCACATTCGCTGCCGGCGCGGACGATTACGTTGCCAAGCCGTTCCATGTGGCGGAGCTGACCGCCCGCATCGAATCGCGCCTGCGCGTGCACCGTGCAGAGGTCGCGCTCAAGCGCGCCAACCAGCAGCTGCGCGATCTCGCCGATCAGAACTACGAGCTGTATGAGCGCGCACGTGCCGACGCCGAAGAGCGCGCGCTCCTCCTCAAAGAGCTCGATCACCGCGTGCGCAACAACCTCTCGGTGATCATGGGCCTGCTCAGCATGGAGCGAAACCGGCGCCCGCCGCGTCCTTCCGATGAGGCGCTCTCGAGCCTGGAGCACAGGCTCCGTTCATTCCTGCTCGTGCACGATGCGCTGCGCCGGCAGAACTATCGCGGCGTCCCTGCACGCGAGATCGCCGAGAAGCTCGCGCAGCGGCTGCGGAATGCGTGGGACCCGGAACGCCGCGTCGACGTGGTGCTCGAGGGAGACGTCGGCAGCCTGAACGAACGCCGCGGCTTTGCACTCGCGCTCGCGCTGAACGAACTCATCACGAACGCGTTCCGCCACGGTTTTCAGGACCACCGCGAAGGCACGATCATCATCCGGCTCCAGAAGACCGGTCCGCGCGCTTCGCTCCAGGTATCCGACAACGGCATCGGCTCCGCGTCCGCCGTCAAGCCGGGCAGGGTCATCGGCAGCGGCCGCTCCATCGTGAACGCGCTCGTCAAGGATGAGCTCGATGGCACCGTGGATTTCAACGCCTCGGAAGAAGGAACGACCGTGACGATCACCTTCCCCGTGGATTGAGGAAACGGATAGTTGTGGGATCGGGAGTGGGGTGTTATGAGGTGCGATTATGGGAGTGGTGGAATGATCACCTCCTGATCTACTCCCACTCCCACTCCCATGCCCATTAACTCACCCACTCCCAATCCCACACCCTAGTAGCTCAGGTACTGCTCGATCTCCCAGTCGTGTACCTGCGCGATATAATCCTGCCACTCGCGCTCCTTCGCAGCGATGAAATACTGGAAAACGTGCTCGCCGAGGGCATCGCGCACGAACCCGCTCCGCTTCAGCAGCGCGATCGCTTCGCCCAGATCCCGCGGCAGCTCCTGGATCCGGTAGCGCCGCCGATCCCGCACGCTCAAAGTCCAGATGTTCTTGTCGATCGGCTCCGGGGGCTCCGCCTTTCGTCGGATCCCGTCCAGTCCCGCCGCCAGCTGGATCGCGAGTGCGAGATACGGGTTCGCCGACGGATCCGGCATGCGGAGCTCCAGGCGCGTGCCCTTTTCACGACGTGCCGGCACCCGCACCATCGGCGAGCGGTTGCGATGTGACCACGCGACGTTCACCGGCGCTTCGAATCCCGCGACCAGCCGCTTGTAGCTGTTCACCACCGGATTCGTCACAGCGCACATTGCGCGCGCGTGACGCAGCAGACCCGCCGCGTATGAACGCATGACCTTCGACATGCCTTCAGGATCGGATTCATCGTAGAACGCGTTCTCGCCGCTGCGGAACAGCGACTGATGCGTGTGCATGCCCGACCCGTTCTGCCCGAAGATCGGCTTCGGCATGAACGTCGCATGCAGACCGTGCTGGAAGGCCACATTGCGCACGACGAACTTGAAGGTCGCCAGATGGTCCGCTGTGGTCAGTGCGTCCGCATAGCGGAAATCGACTTCGTGCTGGCCAGGTGCAACTTCGTGGTGCGCAGCCTCCACTTCGAAGCCCATCAGCTCCAGCACATTTACGATGTCGCGCCGCGCCACCTCCCCCAGATCCACCGGCCCCAGATCGAAATAGCCGCCGGAGTCGTGTGTCAGCCGCGTGGGCGTTCCGTCCGCCGCGCGATGAAACAGGAAGAACTCGGCCTCGACACCCGCCATCATCTCGTAGCCAAGCTGCCGCGCGGCCTCGATCTGCCGCAGCAGGACGCGCCGCGGATCGCCCTCGAACGCCGCGCCGTCTGCCGTCTCCACATCGCAGATCAG
>DATABQ010000146.1:0-5335 GCA_036259495.1 Longimicrobiales bacterium
GGTCGCGTCGTGGCTGCGGAAGTCATGATCGTGACAGCCACGATTCGCGACGCGATCCTGGACAAGGACAAGGCACATGAGATCCCGGACCTGATGGCAGAAGGGTCGGAGCAGTACGGCTCGCAGACGTTCGATCAGCACCTTGCCCAGCTCGTGCAGGACGACCTGGTCGCGTTCGAGGTGGCAAAGGCCCACGCGACGAACCCGTCCGACTTCGAGCTCCGCATGCGCACCCTGGCCTGATCGTGGACGTCCGCGAGCGCCTCCAGGGTGTGTTCCCCCCGATCGTCACGAACTTCGATGCAACCGGTGAGATCGCTCCGATCCCGTTCCGTGAGAATCTGCGGCGCTGGATCGAGACGCCGATCGACGGGATCGTGCTGTTCGGCTCGAACGGCGAGGGCGCACTTCTGGACGAGGACGAAAAAACGAGGCTGACCGGCTTCGCACGCGATGTCGTGCCTGCCGGCTACGTCCTGATCGGCGGCGCGTCCGGTGAGTCCACACGGTCGACGATCCGTCAGGCGAAGGCGCTCGCGGGTGCAGGAGCCGACGTGGTGCTCGTCCATCCGCCGGCCTACTTCGGCCCCTACATCAGTGTCGCGGCAATGATGGATCATTTCCGGGCGGTGGCGGACGCGTCGCCGGTGCCGGTTCTGCTCTACCACATCCCGAAGTATACGAAGGTGACGCTGGAGGCCGGCTTCGTGGGCGAGCTGATGCGGCATCCGAATGTGGCCGGTCTGAAGGATTCATCGGGCGACATGAAGCGGTTCGCCGATTTCACGAATGCATGCGAGAAGGACTGCCGGCTTTTCGTAGGCAACGGTGCGCTGCTCTACACTGCGCTGGAGCTCGGAGCAGCGGGCGGCATTCTCGGCGTCGCGAACCTCGCCCCGGGACTCTGCGCTGAGGTCATCCGGCACTTTCGGGAAGGACGGCCGCAGGACGCCGGGCGAGTTCAGGGGCGTCTGACGCCGCTGCACCGGGAGATCGTGGCTGCACACGGCGCTGTCGGCTGCAAGGCTGCGCTCGACCTCATGGGCTGGGCGGGCGGCCGGCCGCGCGCGCCGCTGCGCCCGCTCGCCGACCGTGAACGACAGCAGGTGGCCCGGGTGATGCAGGAGGGAAAGCTCCTGTAGTCCGCCCCGCGCCGCACAGCGTTTCGAATCCGGGGCGGGCGATCGTACAATGAGCTTTGCTCCGGGGGTGGGATGGAGGCGGAACCGTTGGGCCGGCCGGGCGACGTACGGGCGACAGAATTCGATCCCAATGCAGCACTGCGCGAGATTGCAACGACGCCGCGGCTGACGGGATCGGAGGGCGCTGCGGAAGTGGGCGCGAAGATCCGGTCGCGCTTCGAAGGCATGGGCTATCACGTGGACGAGCGCGAGTTCACGTTCAGCCCGCTCCTCGGGCGGTTCGGCATTACGGCCGTCGGCGCACTCTATCTCGTCACGGCGTTCACCGCATCGATGTTCCTCTACACGGGCCATCCGTTCGGCGCACTCGCGCTGCTGCTGATCCTGCTGGTCCTCCTCGTGCTCGGCGCTCTGTTCTCGAGCGCCGCCATCGACTCACTGCCATACGGACGCCAGCAGGGCGTGAACATGTTCGCCACGCGCCCGGGCGGAACGCCGCGCTACATCATCATGGCGCACCGCGACACGAAGTCGCAGCCGCTGCCGCTCGCGTTCCGGGGACCTGCGATCATCCTCGGGATCCTGGTATGGATCGCGCTCGTCATCGCATCGCTGATGCACGCTGCGCGGCCGCTGCCCGGGTCCGTGATCCTCCTGCTCGGCGTGACCGCGGTAATCACCGGCGTGATCCTCATCTTCTGCTGGGTCGACAACCGCTCGCCGGGCGCGCTCGACAATGCCTCGGGCGTCGTGGCGGCACTCGGGATCGCCGCACGCGAGCACCAGGCGGGCGATGTCGCGTTCCTGATCACCGATGCGGAGGAGCTCGGGCTGGCCGGAGCACGCGCCGCCGCGGGCGGACTGCCGCCGGTATTCGGCGTCATCAACCTGGACGGGCTGGACGACGCCGGGGCCTTCTACGTGCTGGAACGCTTCGGGATCTTCAGGAAGAAAGGGCTCGCACCGCATCTGGCGGCGGCGCTCCTGCAGGAGGCGGACGCACGGGGCGAGGATGCGGATCGTCGTGACCTGCCGTTCGGCATTCCCGTCGACCACATTCCCATGGTGGAGGCAGGCATCCCGGCGCTCACTCTCATGCGTGGCACCATGCAGTCGCTTCGTCGCGTTCATCGGCCGGGCGATGATCTGGATCACCTGCGCGGCGACGGCGTCAGAAAGGCCATCGATCTCGTATCCGGTGCGCTCGACCGCCTGCGCGAACAGTCGCGGCACCTCGAGCGCTGATTCGACTGGCGTCCCGCTCATTCTGGCGTCCCCGGGAGCGCACGCGTAAACTGTCCTCGAAAAAGCGGAACACGACCCGCCGGCCGCATTGATCGCAGCCGGCGGGATTCTGTTGGCCTCTGACGAACTGTGAGATGAGGGATTACCGCTGTCTCGTCGTGGTCGGCGCCCAGTGGGGCGACGAGGGAAAAGGCAAGATCGTCGATGTGCTCGCTGCCGACGCGGGCGTGATCGCCCGCTACCAGGGCGGCGCGAACGCGGGTCACACCGTCCATGTCGGTGGTGACGAGTTCATCCTGCACCAGATACCGTCCGGTATCCTGCACGCCGACAAGCGCTGCCTGCTCGGCAACGGCGTCGTGCTCGATCTCGACCAGTTCTTCGAGGAGCTGGATGCGCTGCATGCGCGCAATATCGATGCGGAGCCGCGCCTCGGGATCAGCGGGCGCGCTCACCTTCTGCTCGACTATCACAAGCGGCTGGACCAGGCGAGCGAGAAGGCGCGCGGCTCGGGGAAGATCGGCACGACGGGACGCGGCATCGGTCCCGCGTATGAGGACAAGGTCGCACGCATGGGTGTGCGTGTCGCCGATCTCCAGAACGAGGAACGCGCGCGCGAGCTGATCGTACGTGCGACCCAGCGCGCGAACGAAAAGCTCAATGGCACGGGCGTGGAGCCTCTCGATCCGGCGCAGGTGGCGGACGGTGTGCTTGCACGGCGCGAGCGCCTGCTGCCTCTGGTGATCGACACCGGGCGCGAGATCACACAGGCGCTGCGCGGCGGTGGACGCGTGCTGCTGGAAGGCGCGCAGGGCGCGATGCTCGATGTCGACCACGGCACGTATCCGTTCGTAACGTCTTCAACGACGACCGCCGCGGGCGCGGCTACGGGCTCCGGTATCGGACCCACGGTCATCGATCACGTGCTCGGCGTCGTAAAGGCATACACGACGCGTGTGGGGAGTGGACCGCTGCCGACGGAGCTGCCCGCGCCGCTCGGCGACGAGCTGCGTCGCCTGGGGGGCGAGTATGGCGCCACCACCGGCCGGCCGAGGCGCTGCGGCTGGTTCGATGCAGTCGTCGTCCGCTACGCTGCACAGGTCAACGGCCTCACCGGCCTCGCCATCACGAAGCTCGATGTGCTCGACACGTTCGACGAGATCAGGATCTGCACGGAGTACTCCGTCGACGATGTCGGACACGACACGTTCCCGTACGACCTCACGCTGCTCGATCGTGCAACACCGGTCTACGAGACACTGTCCGGCTGGAAGACGCCGACGGCGCACGCACGCAGCTATGACGATCTGCCGCCACAGGCCCGTGCATACCTCGAGCGCATCCGTGAGCTGACCGGCGTCGACATCGATTTCGTGTCGGTCGGCACGAAGCGCGATCAGATCATCGAGGTCTGAACGCGAACAGGATATCCCGGCTGCCGCTCTCCTGAAGCCGAACGCCTCCCGCGCCGCGAGCTGCCACGGTGCCGCGAGCTGCCTTCGCGCCGGGTTCTTCACGGCGGTGTCATGTTTCATGGGCGGGCACGGGCACGGTCATGTGGAAGGCGCACGCACACATTTACGTGCACGGTCACGGGAAGCCAGCCTTCGTCGCGTGCTCCCGCCTCCCCCTGCATTACGGGAGAATCGCCTTGCAGAGGCAGGGCATTGCCCGTGAAGCCTGACCCCGCCTCCGCGCAGCGTGCCCTGCCCCGGATCGGGGCAGGGGCCGGAAGAGGCTCGACGTACACAGGTCTGCCCCTGCCTCTGCCCGTAAACGTGTGCGTGCGCCTTCCACATGACCGTGCACCTGCCCATTGCCCCTGCCAACCTGACACCGCCGTGAAGAACCCCTGAACCTTGATCCACCCCCCTTCCTCCTGCTAGGTTAAAAGGCTCTGCACCCGGTATTGGAAGCAGGAAGTATGTTCGAGGAGCTTTCAGAAAAACTCGACGGCGTGTTCGGCCGTCTTCGCACGCGTGGGCTGCTGACGGAGGCGCAGGTCCGGGAGGGGCTGCGGGAGATCCGCCGCATCCTGCTGGAAGCGGACGTCAATTTCCAGCTCGCGAAGGAATTCCTGGCGCGGGTGGAAGAGCGCGCGCTGGGCGAGAAGGTGCTGAAGTCGGTCGCTCCGGGTCAGCAGATCGTGAAGATCGTCCACGACGAGCTGATCACGCTGCTGGGTGAGAAGCAGGAGGGGCTGAAGGTCGCGCCGGTGGGTCCGACGGTGATCCTGCTGGCGGGGCTCCAGGGTTCGGGTAAGACGACGACGGCTGCGAAGCTGGCGAAGCGCCTGACGCGTGAGGGCCGGCAGCCGCTGCTGGCGGCGCTGGACGTGTATCGCCCGGCGGCGATCGACCAGCTGGAGACACTCGGGAAGCAGGTGAACGTCCCGGTGTTCTCGGATCGCGGCGAGAAGAATGTCGCGAAGCTGGCGAAGCGGGCGCTCGAGCAGGCGACGCGGGACCGTCACCGTGCGCTGATCCTGGACACGGCCGGCCGGCTGCAGATCGACGCCGAGCTGATGGACGAGCTGAAGCGCGTATCGGCGGAGACGAAGCCGTCGGAAGTGCTGCTGGTCGTCGACAGCATGATCGGGCAGGAGGCGGTGCGGATCGCGGAGGGCTTCAATGAGGCGCTCGGTCTCACGGGTGTGATCCTGACGAAGATGGACGGTGATGCGCGCGGCGGAGCGGCGCTCTCGATCCGCGGTGTCACGGGCGTGCCGATCAAGTATGTCGGCGTCGGCGAGAAGATGGACGGGCTGGAAGTCTTCGACCCGTCTCGCATGGCCGGTCGGATACTGCAGCAGGGCGACGTCGTCGGGCTCGTCGAGAAGGCGCAGACCGCCTTCGACGACGACGAGGCGAAGCGGCTCGAGAAGAAGGTCGCGCGGGAAGGGAAATTCGACCTCGAGGACTTCCTGGGCGTCATGCGGCAGATGCAGA
>DATABQ010000147.1:0-11256 GCA_036259495.1 Longimicrobiales bacterium
ACGCACCGATGAGTAGAACTTCAGCGCGCGTCCGCCCGTCGTCGTCTCCGGGCTGCCGAACATCACACCGATCTTCTCACGGATCTGGTTCGTAAAGATCACGCTCGTGCGCGACCGGCTCACGGCACCCGTCAGCTTCCGCAGCGCCTGGCTCATCAGCCGCGCCTGCAGGCCCACGTGCGAGTCGCCCATCTCACCTTCGATCTCCGCCCGCGGCACCAGGGCCGCCACCGAGTCGATCACCAGCACGTCCACCGCACTGCTCCGGATCAGCAGTTCCGCGATCTCCAGCGCCTGCTCACCCGTGTCCGGCTGGCTCACCAGCAGATTCTCAATGTCGACGCCCAGCTTCTTCGCGTACTCGATGTCCAGTGCATGCTCCGCGTCGATGAACGCCGCCACGCCGCCTGTACGCTGCGCATTCGCAATCACGTGCAGACACAGCGTCGTCTTGCCGCTCGATTCCGGCCCGTAAATCTCCGTGATGCGGCCCCGCGGGATACCACCGATCCCGATCGCCGCGTCCAGGTTCATTGCTCCCGTCGAGATCGCCTCGACCGCGATACGCGCGCCATCCGCGCCCATCCGCATGATCGAGCCCTTCCCGTAGGCCCGCTCGATCTGCGCCAGCGCAACATTCAGCGCCTTGCTCTTGTCGTCTCCGACCTCGACCGTCGCCATCCTGCCACCTTGTTCTGAGATCCACGTCCGCCGCATGCCGGGGTGCATGCGGAAGAATATACTCTTCGGGTGATCTTCGGGCAAGCGTTTCGGAGCCACACCACCCTGTGCGGCACGTCACGAAGATGGCGACGACTCTTCGATGGGAGAAGAGCGGGCGGGGACGAGAGGATAGGGGAACGGGTCACAGTTCGTTCGGCGGGCTCGAAGGCGGGCGGTGCTGCCGTACGAAAGCTACTACCACAGAGCACACGAGCACACGGAGGAAACGGAGGACACGGAGCACACGGAGGACACGGAGGACTCACCGCCGTTAAAACAGAAAAAGCATTGCCGACGACGGTGCTGACTCCCGGAATGCTCGCAGGCGCGGACAGCATCGCCACATCTCCTGCATTCCCACTATCTCCTTTCTCGTGGGTTGCCACGAGAATTCAGGTGCATCTTCCGAGACCCCGGAAGAAGGGAGATAGCGGGGATACCGGGAGATATGGCGATGCGTCCAGGCACGACCGCCCGGTGTTCCCGAGTATCGCGGGATTGCGGCTCTTTAGTGCGGCGGCGCTTCTGAGTCTGATCAGGGCCACCAGCATTGCGCAGAAGTCAGCGGTGCGGCGGGGCGGGTGAGATCGATGTTGGGTTCGGCGTCGCATCAGGGCAGCGCTGCAATGCATTCTGCGCCCGCTCCCATGCGGCCTGGCAATGGTAGAGCTTCCGCCCAGGACTCAAGTGGCCGGAGCGCTCGGCAATGTTCAGCACTCCGGATTCGGACTTGCGCCGCGTCTGGTCTGCCAGCGATGCAGCAGCGAGCGATACTAAGCACGCGGTGCTTCAACCTTTGCGCGCCGCGTGCCGGCGTGGTGCCAGTGCATGATCGGCTCGTCGCATGCCGAGGCGCCAGTGACGCCAGTGACGCCTGTAGCCCCACCTGAACTGTGCACCCAAATGCACAGTCATCGCGTTCCACGAATTCGCGCATGCAGAAATGGTGAACTATTCACGCAAACCGCTCAGCTATCGGCGGCGCCGAGATGGTTGCGCCGTAGAGCGCAATAATCGCACTGAAGCGCACAGGGACGACCGGGCTCCACGTCCATTGCGACATTGCCACACATCACCGCGCACACGCTCCGAAGCACCGCAGCACCGCGTCGACCTGCTCAGCCAGCTCGACAGCCAACTGGCAGACACGCAGCCGCTCGGCCCATGACGCCGGGCAGAATCGTTTGACATGCCGCGAGATTCCACCCGAACCGGGCCACCTCCATCACCGGGATCAGCGTCCATCCTCTTTATTTGTAGCAACAGATACAGGAACCCAGCCGCACCACGAATCCAGATGATCCGCTGCCCCCCTCTGTGTGCCCTGTGTGCTCTGTGGTGAATGGAAGGGAGCCAGCCCCGCCGCGAACATGAATCCTCCACAATCACCCCGTCCCCTGCCCCGTCCCCTCCCCCTCTCGCCCCTCGGAACTTGCGCATCCGCAATGAGGTAGCTTGTTTACAGGTTGGGTTCACCCGCTCCTCCATCTTCGAGGTCGACTTGCGAAGGATGCTCAGGAACAAGGCTGCCGTTCTCCTCCTGCTGCCCGTCATGGCGGGCGGTTGGGCCGTTCGCGATCTGCTGCCGGATGACGGGCCGAAGCTCCTCGCGCAGGTTCTGCAGATCGTGGAACGGCAGGCGATCGGTGGGCTGTCGGAGGACGCGGTCTACGAGCATGCGGCGCGGGGGCTGGTCGAACGTCTGGAGGACCGGTACGCGGAGCTGTACTCGCCGGAAGAGCTGGCGACGTTCTCGCGCGAGCAGCTGCGCGCTGCGTACGGCGGCCTGGGCATGATGATCGAGGATCAGCAGGGAGTCATCACGGTCACGAAGGTGTTCCCGAACACGCCGGCCGAGCGCGGCGGTGTTCGCGCGGGTGACCGGGTGGTGGCGGTGAACGGCGAGTCGACGCGAGGGCTGAAGATCGAGGAGGTCTCGGGTCGGCTGCTGGGCGAAGCGGGGACTGCCGTGGAAGCGACATTCACGCGCGCGGGCGTGAGCGAGCCGATCACCGGAGTGTTCAAGCGGGCGATCGTGCACGTTCCGGCCGTGCCGTATGCCGTGGTACTGGATGGCGGCGTCGGGTACGTGCCGCTGCAGAGCTTCAACGAGACCTCGAGCAATGACGTCCGCACGGCCGTTCGCGAGCTGCAGGCGAAGGGTGCCACATCGCTGATCCTGGACGTGCGCGGAAATGGCGGCGGCAGCCTGGAGGAGGCGCTGATGATCAGCAACCTCTTCCTGCCGGCCGGCCAGGAGCTGGCGCGCGTCGAGTATCGCGAGCGCGACCCGGATGTCTACACGGCACGCAACACTGCGATTACGACGGACCTGCCGATGGTGGTGCTGACGGACGGCTATTCCGCGTCGGCATCGGAGATCGTCGCGGGAGCGCTTCAGGATCACGACCGTGCGCTCGTGCTCGGCACGACATCGTTCGGCAAGGGTCTCGTGCAGCAGATCTATCCACTCGATGGCGGCTGGGCACTGAAGCTGACGACGGGCAAGTGGTTCACGCCGAGCGGACGCTCGATCCAGCGCGATCGGAACGAGGATGGCACGCCCGTGCGCGCGGACACGGTGGATCGCCCGGAATATCGCTCCGATGCCGGCCGCGTCGTGTATGGCGGCGGCGGCATCACGCCGGACCTGGTGGTGACGCCGGATACGCTGCTGGCTGCGGAGCGCGAGTTCTCGAACATCGTCGGCGCGAAGGGCGCGGCGGTGTATGTCGCCGTATACGATCAGGCGCTCGCGGTGAAGGACGGCGCCGAGCCGGACTTCGTGGTGACCGACGCGTGGCGCGACCAGCTGTTCGAGCGGCTCCAGGCCGCGGATGTGCCGGTCACGCGTGCGCAGTATGATGCAGCACGGCCGCTCCTCGACCGGATGCTGGAGCAGCGCGTCGCTTCCCTCGCGTTCGGTGATTCCGCCGCCTTCCGCCGGCGAGCGCCGGAGGACGCGCAGGTGCGGGCTGCCGCCGAGCTCCTGAAGGAAGGGCGGACGCAGAAGGATCTGTTCGCGATCGTCGACCGCAGGAACGCGGTGGTGAAGTCGGACTGAAGTCCGGCGCGGCTGACCCGGGATCCGTCGCTCAGGCGACGGGCCCGTTCGCCGAGAGCCGCGTTACCCGAGGGCCGCGTTACCCGAGGCCCGGTTAGCGAGGGGCGGCATTACCCGACGGCCATTAGCCGAGGGGCGCCATTAGCCGACGGGGCGGTTAGCCGAGGGGCGGTTGGCGGACTGCGTCCCTGAGCGCCTCCGCGGCCCGCTCCACCGCAGCATCGCTCACATCGAGGTGCGTGACCGCACGCACGCGCTTCGCCGTGAACACCGTCATCAGCACACCTCGCTGCTTCAATCCATCGACGAGCTCAGCCGCTGACACATCGGGCCGGACGATGTCGATCATGACGATATTCGTCTCCGGCTCGAGGACCTGAACGCCCTCCACATCGGCGATGAGCGATGCCAGTCGCTTTGCGCGGGCGTGATCTTCGCCCAGCCGCTCACGATGATGATCGAGTGCGTAGATTCCCGCAGCGGCAAGGATGCCGACCTGGCGCATGGAGCCGCCGAGCCTGCGGCGTACGATGCGAGCCTTCCCGATCGTCGCCGCGTCGGCCGCGAGCATCGATCCCACCGGGCAGCCGAGCCCCTTCGAGAGCGTCACCATGACCGTGTCGGCGCACGCGGCAAACTCGTGCTCGGCGACGCCCGCCGCGGCTGCCGCATTCCACAGCCTCGCCCCGTCCAGGTGGACCGGAAGCGAGTGGCGCGTGGCGACGTCGCGGATCTCCCGCGCGATCGCGAGCGGCATCACGCGCCCGCCCGCGGCATTGTGCGTGTTCTCCATCGTAATGAGCGATGTCTGCACCTGCACTACCGCGCCGGTCGGCCGGACGGCCGCATCCACATCCGCCGGCGCGAGCACGCCGCCAGCGCCGGTGATACCCCTCAGCTGTACACCCGCGTTTGCGGCAGCGCCGGCGAGCTCCCAGTCGACCACGTGTGCCGTCGCCTCACAGATGACTTCCGTCCCGCGCGCGGCGTTGAGCATGAGCGCGGTCTGGTTCGCCATGATGCCGCTCGGGAAGAAGAGCGATGCCGGCTTGCCGAGGATGTCCGCGATGCGGCCTTCGAGCTCGCGAACCGTGGGATCGTCGCCGAGCGCGTCGTCACCGACGACGGCGCGCGCGATCGCCTCACGCATGCCTGTGGTGGGACGCGTAACGGTGTCACTGCGCAGATCGACGACGTCATCGCGCGCGGGGTTCATCGCTACTCGAACTCCATGGCGTCAGCGAGCGGCAGGCGCGCGCCGCATTCGTAGCAGTATGCACTGCCGGGTGGGTTTGCCTGGCCGCATCGGCGGCAGACCGTGCCGGAGCGCACCGCCTCGCGGTAGCGCATCACCTCCGCCTCGATCGCATCGTCGGTGGGTGGATCCTGCCGCGGCCCGGACTGCGCGCTATCGCCCGACGCATCGCCCGGCGACACCGAAACTCCGCCCGAAGGCGAGTCGTTCGACTCCGAGGATGCCGGTGGAATGTTCTCGAACTCGGTGTCGTCGCCGTAGCCGGGCCTTCGCCGGAAGAGCGGGAGGAGTACCGCCGCGAACGCGGCGATCGCGACGAGCGCGATGACGAACATCTCCATCAGTGCATCTCGCGCAGGAAGAACCACGCTGCGGCCGCGCCGATCGCGTCGGCTGTGAGGTCGCGGAAGCTGAACGGCCCTCCACGCCGCCGGTCGACGACCTCCTTCGCGATGCCGAAAGCGGCAGTCACGGGCACCGCCACCGCGAGCGCCGTGTCATCATTGTCGGTGAACGCGCTGGTCGCCGCGTACGTGAACACCATCGCAGCCCACGAAGCAGCCGCATGGCGGAACTTGTCCTCGCTCAACCACGAGTCGACCGGCGCCTGATGGAGTCGCAGCGGCTGTGCGACGCCGGCCGGCATCCGCGCCGGCTGCGAAAACGCCGCGCCCCGGTTCGAAGGCGCCGCCGTATGCGCGCCTGCGACAGACGATAGCGATACAGCCGAGACAACCGTTGCACCCGGCGCGGCCGCGACGTTCGGCACATGCGACACGCGCACCTGGTCGGCCGGTCCGCAGAGGACCGCGACCAGTGCAGCGATCTGAAGCAGCCCGTCCATCAGCCGTCCGCCCAGTGCAGTGAAGCGTCGATCGCCCGCTGCCAGCCGCGCAGCAGCTCCGAGCGCTGCTCCTCATCCATCGCCGGCTCGAATACCGTTGGCTCGGCTCGCTCTTCCAGGAAGTGGTCGGCATCGCGCCACACACCCGTCGCTATGCCGGCGAGGCCCGCAGCACCGAGTGCGGTCGTCTCCACCATGGCGGGGCGTCGGACCGGCAGCCCGATGACGTCCGACTGGAACTGCGCGAGCCAGTCGTTGAGGGATGCACCGCCATCGATACCGAGCTCCGTTGCCGTGATGCCCGAGTCCTGTTCCATCGCACGCAGCACATCGTTCGTCGAGTACGCCATCGACTCCAGAGCCGCACGCACCAGATGCGCGCGCTTCGTGCCGCGTGTGATACCGACGATGGTTCCGCGCGCTTCCGCATTCCAGTGCGGTGCGCCGAGCCCGACGAACGCGGGAACCAGATAGACTCCGTCGTTCGAGTCGATGGTCGCAGCGAGCTCCGCCGTCTCCTCCGCACGTTCGATGATGCCGAGCCCGTCGCGCAGCCACTGCACCGCGGCACCTGCGACGAAGATGCTGCCCTCGAGCGCGTAACACGGCTCGCCCTTCGGTCCGCATGCGACCGTCGTGAGAAGCCCGCACTCCGACGCGACGCGCTCGCCCCCCGTGTTCATCAGGAGGAACGCACCCGTGCCGTACGTGTTCTTTGCGCGGCCCGCCGTGACGCAGCCCTGGCCGAACAGCGCCGCCTGCTGATCGCCGGCGATGCCTGCCACGGGCAGTGTGACGCCGATGGAATCGGCGGTCGACTCGCCGTACACTTCGGCCGAATGGCGCACCTCCGGCAGCATCGCACGCGGAACGCCGAACAGCGAGAGGAGCTCGTCGTCCCACTCCAGCCGGTCGATGTTGTAGAGCAGCGTGCGCGATGCATTCGTCGGATCCGTCACGTGCGCCGCACCGCCCGTCAGCTTGAAGATGAGCCACGAGTCGATCGTGCCCGCTGCCAGCTCGCCGCTCTCGGCGCGCTTCCGCAATGAGTCATCACTGCGGAGGAGCCACTCCAGCTTCGTCCCGGAGAAGTAAGGGTCGATCACGAGCCCGGTCCGCTCGCGCACCCACTCCTCCCTGCCCTCTTCCTTCAGCTCGCGGCACCGCGCAGCCGTGCGCCGGTCCTGCCAGACGATGGCGTTGTGCACCGGCTCACCCGTCTGCCGGTCCCACACGACCACCGTCTCGCGCTGGTTCGTAATCCCGATGCCCGCGATCTCGACGTTGCCGTTCCGCTGCGCCTCGGCGATCGCTTCGCGCGCCATCCGCCGCGTCACGTCCCAGATCTCGGACGCGTCGTGCTCGACCCAGCCCGGCTTCGGGAAGTGCTGCGTGAACTCCGAATAGGCGCGCCCGATCAGACGGCAGTGCTCGTCGAGCACGAGGCACGTCGAGCCCGTGGTGCCCTGGTCGATTGCGAGAACAGCCCTCATTCCCCGGACCTGCTTTCAGAATTCATGTACGGCTCCTCTGCGCATGGATTATTCACAGGCACGGCGACGACCTGCGCGTGCAGCCGTGCCAACAGGATCAGTTCCGCGCATAAAGTCGTTCTGGATGGGTCTGTGCCTGGTTCGAATGGGTCATTTCCGCATAGTGAAAGCAGGTCCGAAGCTGTACGTCAGCCCCGCCGCCTCCAGCAACTCGATCATGCGGCAGATAGGCAGCCCCATGACCGCGAAGAAGTCGCCCTCGATGCGATCAACGAGCGTCGCGCCGTACCCCTGAATGCCGTATGCGCCCGCCTTGTCCATCGGCTCGCGTGTCGTTACGTATGCCGCGGCGACCGCATCGCCGAATGGACGGAAATGTACGCGTACCCGTTCGACGCTGCTGCGCAGCGTGCCTCCAACCGAGACGGCAATCCCCGTCGCGACCTCGTGCTCCCTGCCCTGGAGCCGCATCAGCATCGCAATCGCGTCCGCCTCATCGCGGGGCTTGCCCAGCACTTCGCCGTCGAGAATGACTACCGTGTCGCTGCCGATGACGACAGCCGCCGGCTCACGCGACGCGATCGCCTGCGCCTTCTCGCGCGCCAGTCGCTCCGCATGCGGGCCCGGCTCCTCTCCGGCGCGGTATGTCTCGTCGATGTCCGCCGGGATCGTGTCGAACGTGAGCCCGAGCATGCGCAGCAGGTCCGCGCGGCGCGGCGACTGCGAGGCGAGGATGATGCGTGGTGCGCTCATGTCGCCGAGGACTCCCTTTCGAGCAGCAGCGTCACCGGCCCGTCATTCACGAGCTCGACTTGCATCATCGCGCCGAACTCGCCGGTCGCCACCCGACCCGGTACGCGCTCGCGCAGCATATCGACGAACGATCCATAGAGTGGCACCGCGACATCCGGCGGCGCGGCTCCGATGAAGCTCGGCCGGCGCCCCTTGCGCGTGTCGCCGTACAACGTGAACTGGCTCACGACGAGCAGGTCGCCGCCAACGTCACGGATGTCGCGGCTGAATGACGAAGGCGCCTCGTCCGCTGCTTCGTCGTCGGGGAACAGCCGCAGTGAGATGATCTTGTCGGCCATCCACGTGAGCGATGCTTCATTGTCATGGGCGCTGAACGCCGCTAGCAGCACGTAGCCGCGATCGATGCGGCCGGTTACACGTTCGCCGACTCGCACTTCCGCCCGCGTCACACGCTGCAGAACGACGCGCATGACGCGGAGAATGCATCGTGGAAGAGTACGTGAGCCCGCGAGTTCACTCGACCGTTACCGACTTCGCCAGGTTGCGCGGCATGTCGACGTTGCAGCCTCGCATGACGGCGATGTGATACGCGAGCAGCTGCAGCGGAATCGTCGTGACGATCGGCGTCAGCATGTCGATCGTGTCCGGCACCGGGATCATGTGATCGACCATGCCGGCGAGCTCCGAGTTGCCCGTCGTGGCGACTGCGATCACACGCCCGCCGCGCGCCTTCACTTCCTGGATGTTCGACAGCACCTTCTGGTAGACCGCGTCGTGCGGAGCGATCACGACCACAGGCATGTTCTCATCGATCAGCGCGATCGGTCCGTGCTTCATCTCGGCGGCGGGCAGTCCCTCCGCGTGGATATAGCTGATCTCCTTCAGCTTCAGTGCGCCCTCGAGTGCGGTCGGGAAGTTGTAGCCGCGGCCGAGGTAGAGGAAGTTGGACGCGCTCTTGTAGATGCGACCGAGCTCGCGGATCGCATCGTTGAGCTCCAGCACCTGCTCTACCTTCTCAGGCAACTCCGTCAGCGCGTGCAGAATCTCGCGGCCCTGCTCCGCCGTGAGTGCGTTACGAAGGCGGCCCATACGCACGGTGAACAGCGTGAGCGCCACGACCTGGCTCGTGAAGGCCTTCGTCGATGCGACCCCGATCTCCGGACCGGCATGCAGATAGATTCCGCCGTGCGCTTCGCGCGCGATCGTCGACCCAACCACGTTCACTATGCCGAGCACCTTCGCGCCCTGCGCTTTCGCTTCGCGCATCGCGGCGAGGGTGTCGGCCGTTTCGCCGGACTGGCTGATGACGAGCATCAGTGTCCGCTCGTTCACGATGGGGCTCCGGTAGCGGAACTCAGACGCGTACTCGACATCCACCGGAATCCGGCAGATCTCCTCGAGCATGTACTCGCCGATCAACGCAGAATGCCACGACGTGCCGCATGCGCAGATGATGATGCGATCGAACGCCGCAAGCTCATCATCCTCGAGATTCAGGCCGCCGAACTTTACGGTGCCGTCCTCCTCGAGCACGCGGCCGCGATACGCCTGCATGATCGTCTCGGGCTGCTCGAAGATCTCCTTGATCATGAAGTGATCGTGACCGCTCTTCTCGATGGCGTCGAGGTCCCACGCGATCTGCTTCACTTCCTTCTCGAGCGATTCGCCGTGCAGTGACAGCGTCTCGTAGCCGCCCTCGGTGAGGACCGCCATCTCGCCATCATCGAGATAGATCACCTGCCGCGTCTGTGCGAGCACGGCCGCGACATCGCTCGCGATGAAGTACTCGCCGTTGTCAGTCACTCCGAGCAGCAGCGGACTGCCCTTGCGCGCTGCAACCAGCTTACGCGGCTCCCGGCTCGACACGATCGCGAGACCGTATGCACCCTCCACCTGACGCAGCGCCTCGCGCACCGCATCCTCGAGATTGCCTTCGTAGGCTTCCTCGATCAGATGCACGATCACCTCGGTGTCCGTCTCGCTGCGGAACTCGTGGCCCATCTGCTCGAGCTTCTTCCGCAGCGTGCCGGCGTTCTCGATGATGCCGTTGTGCACCACTGCGATCTCGCCGTTGCAGCTGAGGTGCGGATGCGCATTGCGCTCGTTCGGCGCTCCGTGCGTCGCCCAGCGCGTGTGCGCGATGCCGATCGTCGCCTGCGGCGCGCTCCCGTTGCCGATCTGCTTCTCCAGCTCGACGATCTTGCCCACAGCCTTGTGCGTCTCGAGACCGTCGCCGTTTACCAGCGTCAGCCCCGCCGAGTCATAGCCGCGATACTCCAGCCGCTTCAGTCCCTCCAGAAGCAGCGGCACCGCCTGCCGGTCACCTATGTAGCCTACGATTCCGCACACTGTCGTGTCTTTCTTTTCGGGTTCTGTTGCTACTTTGCGTACTTCCTGCTGCCCGATCCCGGTTCCGCAGTCCCGCAGGACTACTCGCCGAGCGCATCCCGGGCCCGCTCGACGAGCTCCCGCGCTCCCTGCTCCGTCGGCGCCTCCGCGATGATCCGCAGAATGGGCTCCGTGCCCGACGCGCGCAGATGGACCCAGCGCCGTTCCTCGGGCCAGTCCAGGCGCAGACCATCCTGCCGGTCCGACTGCGGCGCGCCGAGCTCCTTTTCGAGCACGCCGTATGCCGCTTCCAGAGACCCCGTGTCCCGCGGCAGCTTGTCCTTGACGATGGTATACCCGACGTGACCGGCGACGATCTCACTCAGCTTCCGCCCATCCTCCAGCAGCAGCTGCAGGACCAGCACCGCCGCCACCGCAGCATCGCGTGTGAGCTGCACGTCCGGCAGGATCACGCCGCCATTGCCCTCTCCTCCGATCACGGCGCCCGCCTGCTCCATGCGCCGTGCGACGTTGATCTCGCCGACCGGCGCCCGCTGAAGCTCGACCCCCGCCGCGTCCGCCACGTCCTGCACCACGCGGCTGGTCGACAGATTGGTGACGACCGGCCCTTTCCGGTGCCGCAGAACGAGCGCGGCCGCCAGCGCGAGGGTGAAGTCCTCACCGATTGCGCGACCCGCATCGCTCACGAGCGACAGGCGATCCGCATCCGGGTCCGTCGCCAGCCCGATGTCCAGCTTCTGGTCACGAACGAGGCGCTCCAGCTCGCCGAGGTTCT
>DATABQ010000148.1:0-3129 GCA_036259495.1 Longimicrobiales bacterium
GCGTACTTCAACTCGACCTCGCGCCCGGCGGCGCTCATGAGCGTGCGCGCCAGATCGTTGACGGACGTTTCCGTGCTCGTGCCGACGTTGAACGCGCGCACGTCGAGCGATTCCGGTGCACCGAGATCGGCCTCCGCCAGCAGCACGTTGGCTGCGACGACGTCGCCGACAAATACGTAGTCCCGTGTCTGCTCGCCGTCACCGAACACGGTGAGCGGTGTGTCCGCACCGATGCGCGTGCAGAAGATCGCCACCACGCCTGCCTCACCGTGCGGATCCTGGCGCGGGCCGTACACGTTGCTGTAGCGCACCGCGGCATAGTCGAGCCCGCGCTCGTTCGCGTAGTAGTTCAGGTAGTACTCGCCCGACAGCTTCGAGACGCCGTACGGCGAGAGGGGAAGCTTCGGCGTCGTCTCGGGCGTCGGCCGCACGTCCGGCTCGCCGTACACGACGCCGCCGGAGGACACGAACATGAAACGGCCGCAGCCGTAACGCAGCGCGCACTCCGCGACGTTGAGGAACCCGTCGATGTTGATGCCGGCATCCTTGCGCGGCTCATTGACGGAGACGCGCACATCGATCTGGGCGGCGTGATGGCTGATCACGTCGAAGCCGCCGGCGTCGTTGAACACGTCGGCGAGGTTCGCATGGCGGATGTCGAGGTGAACGAGATTCGCGCCCGCGCGGACGTTTGCGCGCTTGCCGCTCGAGAGATCGTCGACGATCCACACGCGCGCGCCCTGTTTCAGATATGCATCTGCCACATGGCTCCCGATGAATCCGGCGCCTCCCGTGACCAGTACCCTCTTCGGCATCATTCCTCGTCGTTATGTGCGGCGCCCTTCGGCGCTGCGTCTTCATCGAGTGCGGGCGCGTTGCCGAGCCCGAACAGGTAGCGTACGGCTTCCGTCATCTCACTGCCGCGTCCATCGGCCGCAGCTTCGCGCAATCGGGCCGTCGGCGAATGCAGCACCTTGTTGAGCAGCTGTCGGGTCAGGTTCTCGACGGCAGCCCTGTCCGCCGGGCTCAGGTGGCTCAGCGTCCGCAGCGCACGCGCGGTCTCCGCCTCACGAACGTCTTCGGCACGGCCGCGCAGCTCGCGGATCAGCGGGACCACGTTGCGGGCGCGGTACCACGCTCTGAACTCGCGCGTCCCCTCTTGGATGATCTGCTCCGCCACTGCAATCTCCGAGCGGCGACGCTCCAGATTCCCCTCGACGACCTGGCTCAGGTCGTCGATGTCGTACAGGAACACGTTCGGCAGCTCGCCGACTTCCCGCTCCACGTCGCGCGGCAGCGCAATGTCGAGAATCAGCAGCGGAGTCCTGCGTCCCCCTGCCAGCGCCCTCTCTGCGACCTCACGCGTGATCACCGCATGCGGCGCCGACGTCGCAGCCGCAACGATATCGACCTCCCTCAGGAGCCGCGGCACATCCTCGAACGTCACGGGCTCCGTGTTCAGCCGGCGCGAGACTTCCTCCGCGCGCGCTGCGGTGCGGTTGGCCACCATGATATCGCGCACGCCCGCCCCGCGCAGGCATTCCATGGTCAGCTCGCTCATGTCGCCCGCACCGAGCACGAGCGCACGGCGGCCCTGGAGCGATCCGAAGATCTTCTGTGCCAGCTCGATCGACGCGGACGGCACGGATGCGGCTCCCGTACCGAGCTTCGTCTCGCTCCGCACACGACCGCCCACCCGGAGCGCCGTCTCGAACAGACGCGCGAGCACGGGACCCACGACGAAGTCGCTGTCGACCGTCTGCACCGCCCTCTCGTACGCCGCCTTCACCTGCCCCTGGATCTGCGCCTCGCCCAGAATCATCGAGTCGAGACTGGCCACCACCCTGAACAGATGCTCGACCGCGCGGTCCCCCTGGAGCGTATAGAGGTACCGGTCCGCGTCCGTCTCCGGCATGCCGGCATGGTCGCTCAGGAAACGCGCGCCGATCACGCCCGCATCCGGCTGCGCACCCGGCGCCCGCATGTAGAGCTCCGTGCGATTGCACGTCGAGAGCAGGACGGCCTCCGTGCAGCCGATCGCGGCCAGCCGCCGCAGCGCCGAGGCGCTCGCCTGCGCGTCCACCACGAAGCGCTCCCGCACCTCCAGCGGTGCGGTCCGGTGGCTGACGCCTACGACGGCGACGGACATGCCCACCCGCTGCGCATCACAGGAACACCTCGCCCGCCACGAAGAGGCGCAGCACGAGATACGAGAGCACGACGAACACGAAGCCCGCCACACTCGCGAACGCGGCCCGCCGCTCGATGTTCGGCGCCTGCGTGTATCGGACTCCGACCAGAACGGCGAACGTGATCCACGTCAGCACGCCCCAGATCACTTCAGGATCGCCTGCCGCCACCGTGTTCCGAAAACTGATCGTCCACGCCCAGCCGAGCAGCAGCGCCGCAGTCAGTGCGGGAAACCCCACGGCTACGCCGCGCCGTCCGATCGTGTCGAGGGCCGGCAGACTCGGGAAGAAGCGGAAAACACGCCCCAGGCGCTTGTCCTTCAACTCGCGGAACTGCAGCAGGTAGAGCAGGCCGGCCGCGAACGCAACCGCGAGCCCCGCGTAGCCCACGAATGCCAGCAGCACGTGGAAGCTGAACCACACGCCGCTGAAGGCGAGAGGTTCTCCGGAGGGGGCGATACCGATGATGAGGGCGATAGCCAGCAGAACGGCCGTGAGCGGGACGAGCACGATGCCGAGCGGCCTCGAGTCCCGGGTCAACGTCGTCCCGAACAGCAGCAGAGCAATGAAGAACGCGAGCGTGCTCAGCGACGGCGCCAGCCCGACCAGCGGCAGCTCCGCATACGTGGTGGTGAAGATGACGAGCGCAGCGCCGTGAAATGCCACGGCGCCTGCCACGAGCGCGGTGCCCGCACGAGGCGCTGCAACACGCCCTCCCGCAAACGAGGCGGCGAGGGCGGCCGACGCGCCGACGTACAGAATCAGCGCGGTCGCAAACAGAATCGTGACCATCATACCCCATAAAGATACGGGCGCCATGCAGGGCGCCCGTACCGAGCTGTCTACTCGAATTCGATGCGGCAGCGCCGCATCGTCACGGCATTCTGTGCGTCATGTGCACCGGCAGACCGTTCTCCAATGCCGCGTTGTTCACGGTCAG
>DATABQ010000149.1:0-12540 GCA_036259495.1 Longimicrobiales bacterium
GCATCACCATGTGAGGACCAGCCATTCTGCAGAATGGGTTCCAGGTCCGCTAGGCGCCCGCCAGGTCGCGGACGGCGTCCGCCAGCATCCGCACCCTCGGCGCATCAGTGGCCGTTCCGGCATAACCACTGATCGTCGACGCCAGCGACGTGAGCGCACTGCTCCGTGCTGATCCGCTCGCGTTCTCCGCATTCGTCAGCGCAGTGCGAATAGATGCGATGCGCTCCGCCGACAGGCCGTTCCACCGCTCGAGCTGGTCGACGTACGCCCGCGCGAGCGCGAACGACGGCGGCCACACGAACTGCGGCTGTCCCTGAGCGTTCAGATAATCGAGCTCGACCGTGCGTGCCGCATCGATCTCGTTCTGCGAGATGTGTGCGCTCGGAACCAGCTCGAAGATGTCGAGACCGCGTGCGATCTCCGAGCTGACGATCTTGCCGTTGTACCAGTACACCGACCAGCTCCCGCCCGGACCCATCTCCGTCGCGTTGCTGGGGCCGCGATCGTGGAACGCGATCTCGTACGGGTTCTCCGGATCCGTCCAGTCGAAGACGGAGATGCCGCCCTGGTACCACGCCTGCACCATGACATCGCGGCCCGGGATAGGGATCAGCGAGCCGTTGTGAGCAACGCAGTTCTCGAACTCCGTCTGCACGGCCGGGAGCTTGTAGTAGGTCTGGAACTCCATCTCACGATCCTCGATCGTGAAGATCGCGTTGGCGCCCCACTCGCGCGGGTCGAGCGCGCGGCACTTCGGGCCGCCGCCGCCGCCCCACTCATCGCTGAACAGCACCTTCGTGCCCGAGTTGTTGAACGTGGCGGAATGCCAGTATGAGAAGTTCGAGTCGGCTACGGCATCGATGCGCCGCGGATTGACCGGGTCGCTGATGTCGAGCAGCAGCCCGTAGCCCTCGCACGCGCCGCCCGCCAGTCCAATCGCCGGATACACCGTGATGTCGTGGCACTGTGTCGGGCCGGGGCGCGGGCCCTCGCCGCGTGCAGCCTGCGCCGCCATCTGCGCCTCGACCAGGCGGTCGATCATGCCCTGGAGGTTCTGACGCAATGTCGCACTGTCCGCAGCCGTCGGGGCACCCGTGCCGCCGCGTGCCTCCACGATGCTGTCGAGGCGTGCATCTACGAATGCGTCAGGTGGTATCTGTACGCTGCCCTGGATCTCGACCGCAAAGGCACCCGCGGCACGCTGGCGTGCTGCCTCCTCGGCAGCGCGCTCCGCTGCTACGGAGTCCGCCGGCGAGTCACCGTGGCGCGGCGGTGCGACGAGGTCCTGGAAGATGCGCGGTGAGCTGACGATCGCTGCCTGCTCCGGATTCGCGAGCGGCACACGGATCACCTCGATGCGGAACAGCGCCGAGTTCGGATCCTCGCTCGGCGGTGCAGCGACGCAGCCCGGAAGCTCGGCCGCCGGACGCACGGGTGCGGAGCCCGAGACGTAGACGTAGACATTCTCGTCGTCGTTCGGGTCCTTCAGTACCGTGTGCGTGTGCGAGCCGCGGCACGTCTGAACGTTCGCAATGTATTCCGGATTGTTGATGTCGGTGATGTCGAAGATGCGGATGCCGCGCAGCCGCACGTCGCTCACCGTGTCCTGGACTCCCTGCGTGCCGCAGTCGGTACGGCCGCCATACGCCTCGCCCGAAACGAACAGCAGGTTCCGGTAGACGGAGACGTCGCTTTGCGATGCGGGGCAGACGTGCCCTTCCTCGAGCGTGGGCGCGTTCGGGTTCGAGATGTCCCACACGATGAAGCCGTTGTAGTTGCCCTGGATGGCGTACGGACCCGTGAATGCCAGGTCCGAGTTCGTCACTCCGATGAACGCCTCGGGAGGCTGCGTCTGTGAGAGCACGCGCAGGTTCCAGATCGCTTCTTCCGCGTCCGTCAGGCCGGCGCCGAGGCCCACTCGCGGGTCCGGCATCGGCGCATCCGGCGCCCTGTCATCCGTGACCGCTGTGCCGACGGGAGCCGCGGGCGTGGTCGTCGTCACCGACGGTGCGCACGCCGCTGCACCGAGCAGCGCGATCGCGAACGGCATTGCAAGCTGGCGCGCAAAGCCCGGACGCGCGCCGGGATTACTTCCGGGTACTGAACTCATGGCAATTCCTTTGTTGGAGCTGAGTGTGACTATGAAACGAGACATCTTACCTGCTACCGGGAACGATCGTTCATCGACATCGCTGACAGCATGCGCTCCATCCGCGCGACCTCCGTCTTCTGATCGACGTGGACGTCGGATGCGAACCTGAACACGTCCTCGTCCCGTCCGGCCCCGGGCGTGCCGAACAGGTCGCGCACCATCGTGACCGCGCCCCTGTGGTGCTGAATCATCAGCTCGAGGAACAGCCGGTCGAACTCCGCACCGCGCGCCGCATCGAGCTGTCGGATCTGTGCCTCCGTCAGCATCCCGGGCATGTGCATCGCGTGATCGGCGCCGTGCACCATCACGTCACCCTCCGTGACATGCACTTCCGGCACCGGCTCGCCGCGATTGCGGAGCCAGCGCTGCATGATGTCGATCTCGCCACGCTGCGCATTGATGATCCGCGCTGCGAGAACCTGGATCTGGTCGCCTGCGCCATGCGACGGCGCCATTTGCGCCATCTCGACCGCCTGCGCATGGTGATGGATCATGCCCGTCATGAAGCGGACATCGGCCTCGGTGTACCTCATCCGGGCGCTGTCCTGTCGGGCGCGGAAGATCGCCTCGAACTCCGCATCGGCCGCTGATGCTCCTGGAGCCGGGGCCGGCGAAGCGGGTGTCGAGGTGGTGGCACTGCTGCATGCGGCGGAGGCAAGGCCAGCTAAGAGCATGACGTACAACGTGTTACGATGTGGGATAGTCATAATTCACGGTCTGTGGACGTCGCGGATCAGCATCCGCGTGTACTCTGGAACAGTTACCTTACACGCCTGCACCACGCGTAGTTTCACAGGATGAGTTACAGTCGCATGCAACAATCACGCAACAGGTCACCGGGAGATGCCGTGAGGATCGTCCGCGCGTGGGGCTACGGGAGGACGGCCGCTTTCGTTCTGGCGATGCTCACGCCGGCCGCTGCGGGCGCACAGACCGGCGGCACAGCGCCGCCGGACGGCAGCCGGGACGGGCTGACGCACGGCCTGGCAGCGGCGGACAGCATGATCGCGGACGCCGTCGCAAGCGAGGCGATTCCTGGTGCAGTGCTCGTCGTGACACGGGGTGGGGATGTCGTGCACGAGCGGGCGTTCGGATATGCGCAGCTCTACGACTACGGCATGCGCCGTCTCGATCCTCCCCGGCGAATGAATGTGTCGACGGCATTCGACCTCGCGTCGGTGACGAAGGTGATGGCCACCACATATGCGATGATGCTGCTCGTCGACCGCGGCATGATCGACATCGACGCGCCTGTGCATCGCTACCTGCCTGAATTCCGCGGCGTCCATCTCGACAGCATCACGGTTCGTCACCTGCTTACGCACTCGGCCGGTCTGTACCAGTGGCAGCCGCTGTACTACCACGCGGCGACTGCGGAGCAGGTGCTCGGATACATCCGTTCGCTGCCGCTGCAATGGGGAGTCGGGGAAGGCCGGCACTACAGCGATCTCGGCTTCATGCTGCTCGGCTACATCGTCGAGCGTGTCACCGGTCGCGGGCTCGATGAGTTCGTGCACGATGCGCTGTACGATCCGCTGGGTCTGCGCGCGACGACATTCCTCCCGCGGGCGCGCGGACTCACCGATTTCGCCGCGACATCGCATGGCAATCCGTACGAGCGGCAGATGGTGCACGACACGTCGTTCGGCTATGAGTACGATGGCGATCCCGATGCGTGGACCGGCTGGCGCGAGTACACGCTGTCAGGCGAAGTGAGCGATGGGAACGCGTGGTACGGGCATGGCGGCGTCGCAGGTCACGCGGGTCTGTTCTCGACGGGCCGCGAGCTCGCCGTGCTGCTCGATGTACTGCTGCAGCGTGGGGTTCACGAGGACCGGCGCATCCTGCGGCCGTCGGTGATCGACACATTCATGCGTGCGGACCATTTCGGCCACGGTCTCGGGTGGCAGGTGCCGCGCGATGCTCCGGCGGGCAGCTTCGCGCACAGCGGGTTCACGGGCACGTATGTCATGGGTGTGCCGCAGTACGGGCTGGGCATCGTGCTGCTGATCAACCGGCAGAACCTGGGCGTGGATGACCGCGGCTACTATCCGGGAATGGCACTGCGGACCGATGTGGTCGCGGCGATCCTGGATGCTGCCGCGGACCGATAGAAGGCGGCGGGGGAATCGCGCGCGGACCCCCCGCTCGCCATTATCAGCGCATCACGCCGGCGCTGGCGCGCTGCTCCGCATACTCGCCCGCACGATCCGGCCGTCCCCACGCGAGATACATCTGCCGAAGCGCAAGCCGGGTTTCGCGCGTGTACGGGTGGTCGATCCCGCGATCGGCGGCGAGAGCTGCATAACTGGTCTGGAGGAGCGGCTCGGCCGCAGCGAAGTCGCCGCGTGCCGAATGCCAGGTGCCGAGGTCGCGACGCGTGACCTGAACGAGCGTGTGCTCGGGCGGCAGCTGGGCCTCCAGGAGGCGCAGCGCGCCGGTAATGTGACCGGCAGCCTCGTCGAGGTCGCCGCGGGCGATGAGCACGCGTCCCAGAGCGGCGGCGCTGACTGCGGTATACAGGTGGTCCGCTCCGAGCCCGGCGTGCATCGAGGCGAGTGCTTCACGCAGGAGCGACTCGGCCTCGTCCAGCTCACCGAGGGTGTATCTGTTCAGCGCGAAGTTCCGGAGCAGCAGTGCGGTGAAGACGTTCGTGCGCCCGAGCGATACCTCGTGCGACCGGATCGCGTCACGGTAGAGGGGTTCCGCTTCCTCGTACCGCTGAAGCTCGTCGAGCAGTATGGCCAGGTTCTGAAGGTAGGTGCCCACTTCGGCGTGATCCGGGCCGAGACCGGCGATGCCGATGTCGATGGCCTCGCGTAGCAGCGGCTCGGCTTCGTCGAAGCGTCCCTCGCTCTGCACGCTGGTACCGAGATTGTTGAGCGTGCTGGCCAGGCGCGGATGATCGGCGGGCAGATAGTCACGCTGGATCTCCAGCACGCGATGGAACACGTTCGTCGCCTCGGCATATTCGCCGAGCTCGAAATGGAGCGAGGCGAGGTTGCCCAGCGTGATGGCGTGCAGCGGAGTGCCATCCGCATCGCTCTTCGTGATCAGTGCGAGGGCGCGTTCCAGCGTCGATCGCGCGTCATCGTACTCGCCCAGGTGTGTCAGCACGAGTCCGCGCTCGCTCAGAATCGACGCGTAGCTCGTGTCCGGTGCGGTGCGCGTGTCCTCGTAGATCGCGAGGACCTGCCGGATCAGCGAGTCGGCCCGCTCGAACTCACCCTGCTGCCTCGCGGCATTGGCCATCAGTCCCAGCGGGAGCGCCCGGCGCTGGAGTGGATCGTAAGCGACGTTGTCACCCGGCGGCAGATCGAGCGCGCCCGTGAGCATCTCTTCTGCACGTTCGAAGTCGCCGAGGTTCGTGTAGACGCGGCCGAGCAGCGTAAGCATGTCCGCCTGGAGGCGCGGCTGATCGGCGAGCTCCTCGCGCACGCGTACCGCACCGCGATCGACCATCTGACGTACGCGCAGAGTGTCCGTGCGTTCGCTTCGGATGCCGAGCGGGTCCGCGCTGTCGAACATGTTCAGCAGGAACGTCGCGACCTGGTCGGAGCTGCTGCGTGCACGTTGTGCCGCATCGCGTTCGAGTGCAGCCTGGCGCGCCTGCCACAGCGTAGCGGCAAGCCCGCCCGTCAGCGTGAGCAGGATGATGGCCGCAGCAGCGATACCCGACCGGTGCCGCCGGACGAACTTGCGCGCACGGTAGGCGAACGTCGGCGCGCGCGTCTGCACGGGCAGTCCGTCCATGTGACGCTCGATGTCATCCAGCAGCTGCTGCACCGACCCGTAGCGTTGCGACGGATCCGGCTCGAGCGCATGGAGCGTGATGGTATCGAGGTCGCCCTGGAGACGGCGGCGCAGCCGTCCGGCGGTTGTGCTCCGCGCGTGTGCAATATCGTGCGCCGTCACCGCACGTCCCGGTGACGTATTATCCGTCGCAATTCGCGCGGCCGCAGCGGACGGCGGTTCGGGCATGCGATCCGGATCCATTTCGCCGGGCGTGCGGCCTTCGAACGGGCGACGTCCGGCGAGCAGCTCGTACAGCACGGCGCCGAGTGAATACACGTCGGTCGCTGTCGTTGCCGGCATGCCGCGCATCTGCTCGGGTGCCGCGTACTCGGGCGTGAGCATGCGCAGACCGGTGCGCGTGTGCGGAGTGTCGTCATCCGCATCGCCGAGCAGCTTCGCGATGCCGAAATCGAGCAGGGTGGGTGTGCCGTCTTCCGACACGAGGATGTTGGACGGCTTGAGGTCGCGGTGGACGACGAGCTTCTGATGTGCGTGCTGCACCGCAGCGCAGATGGTGCGGAACAGTGTGAGTCGCTCGTCGATCGTGAGCCGGTGATGGTCGCAGTAGCTCGTGATCCGCTCGCCGCGGACCAGTTCCATTACGAGGTAGGGCCGGCCGTCCGCGCTCGCACCGCCATCGTACAGACGTGCGATATTGGGATGCTCGAGCGACGCGAGTATCCGCCGCTCATGACGGAATCGGGCGAGAATCTCGTCCGTGTCCATGCCTCGCTTCACGAGCTTCAGCGCGACCTGCTTCTCGAACTCGCCATCCGCGCGCTTCGCAAGGTATACGACCCCCATTCCGCCGCGGCCGAGCTCGCTCATCACGCGATAGGGGCCGATCGTGACATCTGCGGCATCCTCATCATCGAGCAGCAGCGACAACAGGTGCTCAGGATCACGGTCGAGGACGGAATCCGTCTCCGCGTCGATCTCCAGCAGTGATTCGATACGCGCTCGGAGATCCGGACGACCGGCGCACGCTGCGTCGAGTACGGCGGCACGTTCGTCAGCAGGGAGATCGATCACGCGCTCGAAGAGGGCGTGCGCCTCTGCGGCTGTCGCACCACGCTCGTTCATGGGCTGGAATCCTGTTGGGGCGTTTGCGGCTGGACGTGAAGAATACGTGCGCGGCACCGCAGCACGCAACGCCAACGGTCATCGGGTGCAGCCGCACGGCGTCTGGACGGCAGGAGGAGCGGGTGCTCCCGATCGTCATTCCGGTTCGATGACGGTGCGCCGGCTCACCCGCATCCCATCCTCCAGCTCGTTCGGCGGATGCACGATGACTTCCTCGCTCGCCTGTAGCCCATCGAGCACCTGGGCGGCGAGGCCGGCCTGCTGGCCGGCCTGCACGTCGCGGTACCGCGCGCGGCCGTCGTCGAACACGAACACGGCCCAGCCGTCGCCCGTTGTGGATCGGAACAACGCGCTGGTCGGAACCTGAAGCACGTTGTCGCCCTGCCACACGACGAACCGCGCGAGCACGCGGTATCCCGAGCCGAGGCCCGCCCACATTCCCGGGGGCGATGTGATCCTGGCGCGCACCGGCACACGCTGCTCCTCGACGCCGAGTGCGGACACTTCCGTGAAGCCCTGCGGCTCAACGCGTGTGACGACCGCGTTGAGTGTGGTGTCGCCACCCCACTGGTCGATGACGACAGGAGTGCCCGGCCGAATCTCCACGGCATCCTGTGACAGGACGTCGGCGGTGATCTCGATGCCGCGCGTATCGCCTACCTCGAGGAGCGGCTCGCCGGGGTTCACGTGCCCTTCACTGCGGTGGTGGATGGTCAGCACGCGGCCGCCGGCCGGCGCGCGGAGCACGTCGGGCACGCCGGCAGAGCCGGTGGCGCCGCCATCACTGGCCGCGGCGCGAGCCGCCTGCAGCTCCGCCTGTGCGGCTTCCAGCGCGGCCGTCGCGCGGACCGCCGCCGCCCTGGCTTCCTCGACCTCCACCTGCGTGATGGCGCCTGCATCGTACAGCGTCTCCATGCGCTCGCGATCGGCCGCAGTGCGCTGCACGACGACGGCAGCATCCTCCACCGCTGCGGCAGCCGCCCGCACACGTGCCTCCGCCTGCGCGCGGGTACGTGGGTCGAGAGCGGTGGCGCGTGGCGGCTCGAGCTGCACGAGCACGTCGCCCTGCTGCACGATGTCTCCCTCCTCCAGCTCGATCCGGCGCGCATACGCAGCGACGGGCGACGTGACAACGTAGCGGTCCTCGACGCGGGTCTCGCCCTCCTCCTCCACGATCACCTGGAGCGGTCCACGCGTGACTTCGGCGACGTCGACGGGCATCGGGTCCGGCATGAACGCCCAGATGATCGCAACGAAGATCACGGCGCCTGTCGCGATCAGGATGGTCTGTCGACGTGTCGGTTTCTTCATCTATTCTCTCGTCTTCAGGACTCCGACCAGATCCAGACGGTTCAGCCTTCGCAGCACGATCAGCGCGGAAGCCAGGCCGGACGCGAGCACGATGGCAGCCGCGAGGCCGAACGTGCCGCGGCTGAGCACGAGCGGGATGCGATACATGTCGGTCGCGACCTGACGCACGAGACCTGCGCTCGCCAGCGAGCCGACAGCGAACCCGACCGGAATCGCGAGCAGCACCAGCACCGCCAGCTCGCCCAGAAGGATGTAGGCCACTTCGCCGCGTGTGAACCCGAGCACGCGCAGGCTCGCCAGCTCGCGGTCCCGCTCCGAGAGCGAGATGCGCGCGCTGTTATAGATCACGCCGAATGCGATGACCGCCGCGAACAGGCTCAGCACGAACGTGAACGCGAGCATGCTGGCCGCCGACGTCTCGAGAAACGCGTTCACGACACTCTCCTGCGTCGCGATCGCGGCAACGCGCGGCCGCTCGCGAAGGCGGCGTGAGATTTCATCCGTGTATCGCTCGTCCGCCATCAGGAACGCGCCGGACACCGCCTGACCGCCGCCGGCGAGACGGTTGAGTGCGCTCATATCCATGAACGCACCCATGCCGACGTACTGACGCGTGAGTCCCGCGACCGTGACATCGCGCGTGCGCCGCGTCCCCTCGAGCACCTCGACGCTGATGCGATCGCCCGGCACGGCGTCCAGTATGGCACCGAGCCGTTCGGCCAGTATGATGCCCGCCGGCGGCACGGCGATCGGCTCGAGCTCAGTATCAATGATGCGGCGCAGCTGCGACTCCTGCTGTACTCCCTCGATAGCGGTTTCATGCGTGCGGTGACCGTGCCTGAGGCGGACCGGCACCATGCGGAACGGCTCGGCATGCTGCACACCACGCAGGCTCGCCAGCTCGTGCACCGCCGCCGTCGATGTGGGCTCGATAAACGTTACGGTCATGTCCTCGCGCTGCGCGATGCCATACTGAACATCGACGATGCGGTCGAAGGCGTCGGTGAAGAACACGCCCATGATCAGAAGAGCGCACGCACTCGATATGCCGATCACCGTCAGCAGGGACTTGAGCGGCTGGCGTTCGAGATTGCGCAGGATCATGCGCGTGGGCTGATCGAACAGGTGCTTGAGACCGAGGCGCTCGACGAATGTGGGGCGGTAGCTCGCTGGCGGAGCCGGTCGCATCGCTTCGGCCGGCGCGAGTCGAACCGCACGGCGCACCGCGCGCAGTACGCCGAGCACCGCGGCTCCCGTCGTGAGCGTCACGGCCGTGACGATCAGGTGCGGCCGCACGGCGTAGTGCAGGGCAGGGAAGCGGTAGTACGTGAGGTAGATCTCGCCCAGCGCGCCGCCCGCCCACGCCCCCGCGATGATTCCGCCGACCGTGCCGACGAGCGCGATCGCCAGCACGAGCTTCAGATAATGGAGACCCACGGCGACGTTGCCGTAGCCGAACGCCTTCAGTGCGGCGATCTGCTCCCGCTGAAGCGCAATCAGCCGCGTCACGACGATGTTGAGCAGGAATGCGGCAACGCCGAGGAAGATGATCGGGAGCATTGTCGCCATCGACCGGAGTCCGCGAAACTCCTCGGTGATCAGTGCGTGGGACGCCTGGTCCTCACGGCCGTACGCGCCCTGACCGCCATAAGGACGCAGCAGATCATCGACGCGTTCGATGACCGCGTCGCTTCGCGCCCCCGGCGCCAGCGTGAACGCGACTGTGTTGAACGCACCGTCCATGTCGAAGGCCGGCGCCAGCGTCGCACGATCCATCCACATCACACCGAAGCGCTGCGGGTCCGGGAACAGCGCGCCCGGCTGGATCTGCATCAGGAATTCGGGCGAGAGCGCGATCCCAACGATGACGAGCAGCTCACGCCGGCCGTTGATGATCGCGGTGATCGCATCGCCGACATCCAGATCGTGCGCCTCCGCGAACGTCTCGTTCAGCACCACTTCGGCATCGCGACCGGAACGCGGCAGTCGGCCTTCGCGAACGTAAAGCCGGTTCAATGCCGGCTGGCCGCCCGGCAGCGACACGATCATGCCGGTCACCGGCTCGTCGAACGTCTCCACCTCGAGATTGGCCCCGGCGGTCACACGCGTCCGCACGTGAGCTATCCCCGGGATCCGACGAAGCCGTTCCGCGAGCGATTCCGGCGCGCGCCGCACGGATGCGAAGCCGTCGGCGAACCGGTAATCGGCGTAATAGTCGTCGAGCGTACGCTGCAGGGATTCCATCACACTGCGCATCGACACGTACGTCGCAATTCCGGCCGTGATCACGAATGCGATGGCGAGCGCCTGGCCGCGCATGCCCCACAGGTCGCGTACCATCTTCCGATCGAGCGCGCGCAGCTTCATTGCTACCACGTGAGCTCGCGCGCGGGTGTCGGTCGCTCGTTGTGGTCGATCTCGGTGATCCGCCCGTCGCTCAGATGCACGATTCGGCTCGCCATCTGCGCCTGTGCGGCGTTGTGCGTGATGATCGCCGTCGTCGTGCCCAGATCACGGTTCACCCGCTCCAGCGCATCCAGAACGATCACGCCCGTCGTAGAGTCCAGCGCGCCGGTCGGTTCATCGCACAGCAGCACGGCCGGGCGCTTCGCAATTGCACGCGCGATCGCGACACGCTGCTGCTGTCCTCCGGAAAGCTGCGCGGGGAAGTGGTCCATACGGTCCGACAGACCGACGACCTCGAGCGCCGCATCGGGCGTCATCGGATCGCGCGCGATCTCCGTCACGATCGCGACGTTCTCCCGTGCTGTCAGACTCGGAATGAGATTGTAGAACTGGAACACGAACCCGACGTGATGACGCCGGTACTCCGTCAGCTCACGTTCGCTGGCGCGGGTCAGCTCGCGGTCATGGTACATGACCGTACCCTCGCTGGCCGTGTCCAGTCCGCCGAGGATGTTCAGCAGCGTCGACTTGCCGCTGCCCGATGCGCCCAGCAGCACGATCAGCTCGCCCGCATACAACTCGAGGTCTATGCCGCGCAGCGCGTGCACCTCGACCTCGCCCATATGGTAGATCTTGCTCAGTCCGCGTGTCTGGAAGACGATCCGGCGCTCTGATGTCGACAACGGCCCCGGCTTCATCCCGCCATCAACGCGTGCAGCACCTCGGCATGCGTGACGTGCGGCTCCCGCTCCAGCAGGTACTCGTCGTCCTCGTCGTAGTAGCGGGCGCGCTCGTAATCATCGCCCGCAAACTGCCGTATCGCGTCCAGCGATTCCCACAACGTCGTCAGCGTGTAGTGCGTGACGTCGCCTTCCGTCCGACGCTGCACCAGTATTCCTCGATACCCCGGCGTCGCCGCGTAATCCGCGAGTCCCGTGCGTCGCAGGTACTCGTGATAGGCCTCCGCCTTCGCCGCGGGCACCCGCCCGTGCCATGTTCGTGCGATCATTCGCTCCCCCCAGACTCCGCCAACCCGCCTCCAAGCACTCGCTCGAGCAGATCGACCAGATGACCCGCGCTCGTGCGGTCCGGATCCAGCTCAGGATCGTAGATGGTCAACTCCATGCCGCGTGCCCGCGGGTGATTCACCAGCGGCGTCAGCAGCGACTCCAGCTCCTCCAGCGAAAGCCCATCTGGCTCCGGTGAATCCACCGCAGGCACCACCGCCGGATCGATCACGTCAGCATCGACATGGATCCAGAATCCGTCGATGCCATCGCTCGTCAGACGTCCGAGTGCGCTCCCCGCGACTTCGCCGGGACCGCGCTCGCGCACGTCTTCCAGCGCCAGATCCAGCACCGGCATCGCACGCAGCGCCGCCTCGCCGTACCGCCCGTCAACATCATGATCACTGCGCGCGATCACGACAACGTCCTCCTCCCGCACGAGCGGTTCCTCACCCCCCAGCCGCGCGAGCACCGTGTCGCCCCGACCGACCGCCTGCGCCAGACACATGCTCGCTGCGGACCCGGTAACCGACTCCTCCGGCGAAGCAAAATCGGCGTGCGCATCAATGTAAGCGAGCGCGACCCTTCCGTCGCCGCGGCCGCGGAGGCCGAGGAGACAGCCCAGCACGATGCTGCAGTCGCCGCCGAGCACGAGGAGGAAGTCGTCCCTGTCCGCTGCCGCGACCTCGCGGGCCAGGGCATGGGAGTATGCGGCTACTTCGTCTTCGTTGCGCGGGCGGCCGGGCGGCCTCTCGAAGTCGCGGTACGGGGGCGGGCCGAGGTTGC
>DATABQ010000150.1:0-2936 GCA_036259495.1 Longimicrobiales bacterium
CCCTTCTTTACACGTCGTTCGCCGAGGGGCGCCGCCCACGTTTTGCAAAGGCCGCCTCTTGCATTTCGCCATTCGGCCATGTTAGCTTTTGACGGCAGGTTAGACCTCTTTCACAGCCCAACTGGACGCGATGAAGCGTACACAGCGCTGGCTGCGTTGGCTTTATACGGGCCGCCTGGTGGTGGCGACGGCGATTTTCGTCGCTGCGCTGCCGCAGTGGTTGAGTGCGGGCGGCAGCCCGTTCGAGTCGCTGGTCGCGACCATCGCGCTGCTCGGCGCCCTGGCCATGACGGCATTCGGGCTGTGGTGGGTCGAGCTGGCCGGCCGCGCGCCGCAGCGCAACTTCCTGTACGTCCAGGTCCTTTTCGACGTTCTGCTGGTCACGGCGGCCGTCCATGTGACGGGCGGTCCGATCAGCCCGTTCCCCCCGCTCTACATCCTGGTGATCACGGCCGGGGCGCTGCTGCTGCCGCTGCCGGGCGGCATGCTGATCGGTGCGCTCGCGAGCATGCTGTTCTTTGCGGACGTCGTGTTCCTCCATCCGATCGAGCCGGCGATGCAGGACTTCCTGCGGATCGGGCTGTTCTGCGTGATGGCGGTGGCGATGGCGGCGGTGGGCGACCGGCTCCGGCGGACGGGCACGGCTCTGGGGGAGGTCGAGTCGGAGCTGCATCAGCTGCGGCTGGAGACCGGCGATATCCTGGATGGCATCGATACGGCGCTCCTCACAGTCGATGGCGAGGGCCGGCTGATCTATATGAACACGGCCGCGGTGAAGCTGCTCGGTATTGGCGCGGATGACATCGAGGTGCGGCCGGTTCTGGACGAGCTGGAGCGCAGTGCGCCGGGGCTCGGGCGGCTCATGCGGCGGACCGCGGCGACACGGGTTCCGGTCGGGCGTTTCGAGATTCGCAGGAAGACGCCGGACGGGCCGCGCTACCTGAGTGTGCGGACGACGGTGCTGGAGCGGGGCGGCGAGCCGTCGGTGACGGCGGTGATCCAGGACATCAGCGAGGGCCGTCAGATCGACGACCTGCTGCATCGGGCGGAGCGGCTGGAGGCAGTCGCTGCGCTGGGTGCATCGCTCGCGCACGAGATCAAGAATCCGCTCGCGTCGATCCGGAGCGCCGCGGAGCAGCTGGGCGGTACGCGACTGCGCGCGGAGGATCGCGACAAGCTGAACGGGTTGATCGTTACGGAGACGGAGCGGCTGAGCCGGCTGCTGACGGAGTTCATGGAGTTCAGCCGGTTCGATGCGCAGCGCTGGTCGAGCGTGGACCTGGGCCAGCTCGCGCGCGATGCCGTGGACCTCGTGGCGCGCCACCCGGACCGGACGCCGGACATGCGTATCGAGTACGCGACGCCGGACGCATCGGTCGTGGTG
Source organism: Longimicrobiales bacterium (assembly GCA_036259495.1). Lineage (GTDB taxonomy): Bacteria > Gemmatimonadota > Gemmatimonadetes > Longimicrobiales > RSA9 > SH-MAG3. The sequence continues at coordinate 1,385 of DATABQ010000150.1, forward strand.
GACGGCGATCACGACCTGCTCCATCGCGCGGTGTTCAATCTCGTGCTGAATGCCGTACAGCACGCCGGCCCCGACGGCGTCGTGACGGTGGAGGTGGGTCATCCGAACGGCGACATGCCTGCGACGATCCAGCTTCCGGAGCCCGTGCGCGTGAGGGTGCGCGATACCGGACCGGGCGTTCGCGAGGAGGACATCCCGCGGATGTTCGATCCGTTCTTCACACGACGTTCGGGCGGCACCGGGCTCGGACTCGCACTGGTACACCGCGCTGTCGAAGCGCATCGCGGAACGATCCTGGTGGACAGCCCCGCGGGTGCGGGCGCGTGCTTCACGATCTATCTGCCGGCACATGCCGGACGGGAGCTGGGCGATGGCGAAAGAGCAAGCTGAGACGAACGGCGCACGCAGTGGCGCGCGCGTGCTGATCATCGATGACGAACGATCCATTCTCGATACCGTGCAGATCCTGCTGCGCGGCGAGGGGTTCGAGGTGGAGACGATGCAGAATCCGCGTGAAGCGCTCGCACAGATCGATGAGCTCGCGCCCGACATCGTGCTGACCGACATCCGCATGCCGGGACTGAGCGGGCTCGAGGTGCTCGCAGCACTGCGCGAGCATGACGCCGAGATTCCGGTCATTCTGATGACCGCGCAGGCATCGCTGCAGACTGCGGTTCAGGCGGTGAACGAGGGCGCGTTCTACTACGTGCAGAAGCCGTTCAGCAATGCCGAGATGGTCGCGCTCGTGCGACGCGCCGCGGAGTCGCGCCTGCTCACGCGCGAGAACAAGGCGCTCAAGCGCGAGATTCGCCGCCGCGACGATTCCACGGCCATCAGGCCCGCCGGGCGCAACCGCGCATTCACGGATGTCGTGAAGCTCGCCGAGATGGTCGCGCCCACCGATTCGACCGTGCTGATCACGGGGGAGAGCGGTACCGGTAAGGAAGTCATCGCGCGCTACATACACCGGCTGTCGGAGCGCGAGAACGGGCCGTTCATCTCCGTGAACTGCGGCGCACTCCCGGAGAACCTGCTGGAGTCGGAGCTGTTCGGCCACGTGAAGGGGAGCTTCACGGGCGCCGTCAGGGACAAGGATGGTCTCCTCGTTGCGGCGCGGGGCGGCACGTTCTTCCTGGACGAGGTGGCGGAGATGTCGCCTGCGCTCCAGGTCAAGCTGCTCCGGGCGCTGCAGGAGCGCGAGATCGTACCCGTCGGCGCGACGCAGACGGTCGACATCGATGTGCGCATCATTGCAGCGACCAATCGTGATCTCGACCAGGAGATCCGGCGCGGCACGTTCCGCAGCGATCTGTACTACCGCCTGAACGTCATCGCACTGCACCTGCCGCCGCTGCGCGACCGCGAGGATGACATCGCCCTGCTCGCGGAGTTCTTCCTCCGGCGCCTGGCGGAGGAGACGGGACAGGAGATCCGTCTGAGCGATGAGGCGGTCGAGGCGCTGCAGCGCTACGACTGGCCGGGCAATGTGCGCGAGCTGGAGAACGCGCTGGAGCGCGCCGCCATCCTGACGAAGGGTGCGGCAATCGCTCTC
>DATABQ010000151.1:0-2777 GCA_036259495.1 Longimicrobiales bacterium
CCCGCGACAGGCGCTGCGGCTATCCGATTGCCGCACCCCAACTTGACCGACGCTCATTTTTGGCCTATCGTTTGTATACGTTCCTCAAGACGTAGACGGACCCTTTCCGATATTTCGTTTCTTCCGGGCGCCGAAGTCGGCTTCCCCGCCGACGCCGTTGCCCGGGCTGGCCGCGAAGGAGCGAGCCATCCGCCGACCGACTTTCGAGTTCGGACGCCGCCGGAGTCTTCTGGTCCTGTCTCTGGTTCCAGCGTTCCTGCTCACACTGAACAGCACACGGGTCGAGGCACAGCAGCCGCAGCAACGACCGGCGCCCTGGAGTGGCAGTGTCACTCCGCCGGTCTCGATCATCGGTCTCGATGATGCCCGCCCGTTCATGCCGCTGGAGCTGAGCCGAGCCTGGCTCGCGAAGGTGGAGTCGGTACGGGTGCGCCGCGATCAGCTGGCTGCGGAAGGGCGCCTGTACGGTGCCAGCCCCGGGCAGCTAGCCGAACAGGGAGCCGCGCTGACGGGACGCCTCCGCATTCCGGTCATCCCCGTGCACTATTCAGACGTTCCGATTCCATATCATCAGCTGGATCTGCAACGGCGCCTGTTCGGAACGAGCAGGGGCGATACAATGTCGTTCTCGGATTACTGGGACGAGGTGTCGGGCGGTCTGCTGAAGGTCGAGGGCATTGTCGCTCCGTGGGTGACGCTGACGAAGCCGGCGCGCTATTACCTCCCGCCGGAAGAGCACGGCTGGTCGAGTTTCGGCCGGATCATCGAGCTGCGCGAGGAGGTGCTCGCTGCGAGTCTGGGTCGGATCGATTTCACGCAGTTCGACAATGACGGTGCCGACGGTATCCCGGATTCTGGCGATGACGACGGCTTCGTCGATTTCATCGCCATCGTCTATGCTGTGAAGTGCCCCGGCGATGGCCGTGCGGGCGGGATCTGGCCGCATCGTGCGGCGATGCCGCCGTTCAGCACGACATCGATCGGCGCGAACGGTGAGCCCATCCGGATCGCGGATTACGTGGTTCTGCCTGCGCTCGATCCGGCGACGTGCGGCCCGATGCGGGTCGGCGTGCTGGCGCACGAGACGGGTCATGCGCTGGGCCTGCCGGACCTCTACGACTACGACGGCTCATCGCAGGGGATCGGCGCGTGGGGACTGATGGGCACCGGCAGCCATGCGACGGAGCATTCGCCGGCGCATCTCGGTGCGTGGGCGAAGGAGCAGCTTGGCTGGGTGACGGTCGCAGAGCTGAGCGGCGCCGATTCGACGATCGCGATTCCGCCCGTGCAGCAGAGCCGAACCGTCTACCGCGTGCAGGGCGACGGCAGGGAGTATCTGCTGCTCGAAAACCGGCAGCGCATGGGATCCGACCGTTTCCTGGCCGGACAGGGCCTGCTCGTCTGGAGCGTCGATCCCGAGCGCGCGGAGCTGGGCGCCTGGAACAGCGACGAACGGCGCTCCGCCGTCGGCATCATCGCTGCCGACAGGCGTGATGACCTCGCGCGCGGCCGTCGCGCCGATTCCGGCGACACCTACCCGGGCCGCACCGGTCGCGCAGCGTTCGTCACGCAGCGCGCCGGCGGCATGCAGCTGACGGACATCGAGCTGGAGGAGCATTTGCTCACCGCGCGGATCACGACGGATCTGCCCGATCGTGCACTGCACGTGTCACCGGAAGTGCTGCGCGTGACCGCACTCGCGGGCGGTCATCCCGTCCATCAGCGGCTCGACGTGCGGCAGAACGATAGCGTCACGATCGACTGGACCGCGTTCACGGAAACGTCGTGGCTCACGCTGCAGCGCGATGATGACGCACTCGTGCTCACAGCGGATCCCGACAACCTCGTGGCAGGCGTCTACACGGGCACGATCGACATCAGGGATGCAGATCGCTCGACCGTCGCCCAGGTCATCATCAGCTTCTACATCGCGGCGCCCGGCGTGGGTCAGATCATCGCGACGGAGCTGCCATGGAGCTGGGGCGTCGCCGTCAACAACGGCCGTATTCTGCAGGCGAGCTATGGCTGGGACCAGCTTGGCCTGAGGCCGCGCCCGCGTGTGCTCTCGCTGTGGGAAGGCTCATCGCATCCGCAGACACTCGCACGCCTCGCTGCGGACGCGCTCTATGCGCCGATCGTCGACAGCCGCGATGGCCGAATGTTCGTCCTCGCCCGCGCGCGCGACGACAACTACCTCTACGAACTCCAGGGCGATGGCGACGCCAGGATCATCGCGTCGCGAATCGGCGAGGATCCCGCGTACGGCGCTGCAGTGATGCCGGACGGGAGCATCGCAGTCGCGGAGTGGAGCGGCGCCATCAGTCGCGTGCGTCGCGACGGCAGCGTGCATCCATGGATGGACGTCGGCTACAACATCTACCAGATCGCGTCGGATCACGTCGGCAACCTGTACGCCGCGACATACTCCGGCGATGTGCTGCGCGTGTCTGCGGAAGGTGATCGCACGCTGCTCCCCACCGGGTTCGGCCCGGGCAGGCTCGTCGCCATCGCGACGACACCCGACGGCGCCGTCCTCGCCGCCGAACGCGGCGGACAGGGCCGTATCGTTCGCATCGATCCGGATGGAAGCAGTGAGGTGGTCTACTGGAGCCCGGGGGCGCGGTTCTACGGCCTGGCCGTGGACGACGGATTCCTCTTCGCGCTCGATCTCACGTACCGGCAGCTTCTGCGCATTCCGCTGCCGGCTACGCCCGCCGTGTTCGCTGCGAACGACTGAAGCGCGCGGTCGGACGCGGAACCCATCCTGCAGAATGGCC
>DATABQ010000152.1:0-7984 GCA_036259495.1 Longimicrobiales bacterium
CTCCACCGCTGCGTGAGCTCGTCCGTGTCGGGGTTCCATTCCCAGATGCCCTCGCCGGACACCTGACGCCCCTCGAACTCCCGGGTGTCGTACGCTATGAACAGTACTGTATTCCAGGGCGTCGTTATCGCGTCGTGGTGCGAGCGGCGCTGCGGCAGCGGCTGCTGCGGCACCTGATCGATGACCACCCCCGTGGGCGTCACCTCCAGAACTCCGCGCCCCCCGTAATGGAAGATGAAGTTGCCGTTGTCGCGGCGCGCCGTGCCTGCCACGGGTCCGGCATCCCAGTACCACACGACCTCACCCTGGGCATCGACGATGACGACGCCGCGGTGGCCGGCTCCATGCGCGGTCGTCTCCAGGAGCGTCAGCGGAGCACTCGGCGTCCCCTCGGTCTTGAATTCGAGGACCGCAATGCCGTCCGGCAGCGGGTCGGTGGTAAAGGACCCGTGCACCAGGGGGCCTTCTCCCCCGGGGCCGCTCGAGCGCACCTCATACTCGTACGTGGTCCCGGGCCGCAGCCGGCTGAGCACCAGCTCCTGCCGCGTCTGCTCGGCGCCAGCCGTCATCCGCAGCCGCGGCCCAGTGGAACTCCAGTAGTCGACGCTCGCGCCGTAGGGGCGCGCGAGCCTCACGTCCAGCACGCGGACCAGCGGAGCGGGGACGGCTTTCAGCTCGACTGCCGCGATCTCTGGCGGGTCTGCGGGATCGCTGGGGGATTCGCATGCAGCGACGGAAACGGACATGAGCAACAGTGCGGAGCGCACCAATACCGGCCTGAAACGCTCCCGACCGGCCGTCGGGCCCCGCCGGGGATGGCGGCCACGTACCGCTCTCGACTCATGCATCGCTTCCTCCACCGGTTTCAGTACTTGATTCTTCAGGCTGTCCCCGCTCGTAGCCCGCACATTTCACGACGGGCAGCGGCGGGTATCGCGGAAAACGCGGGTCGAGCCGCGATCGTGAACAGAGCCAGAACCTGGAGCCGCGCCTGCTCTCGATGATACGCGCATGGCGGCATGCGGCGCAGAGTCCGACGTACGTCGTCACACGGCGCGTATCGCGAGTACCGCGATCTGTCTCTCCGCACAGCCGCCGCGATGCGAATAGAACGGCGATTCTCCATGCCGGGTGCAGAACGCCGAAATGCTGATGTGTGCGGGCTCGACACCCACGGCTGCGGCACGATGCGCGAGCACCGCACGAAGGTCGACATGGGTGACATCGTCCGGTACCGGCATTCCGAGACCCTCCGGCACCTCCGGGCCGACCTCGAAGCATTCGCCGCAGATGGCCGGGCCGAAGTGCACGTGCAGGTCCGCGGCTTCCAGCGGGAAAGACGACGTCAGCATTGTGATCCCGCGCTCGAGAATGCCCGCGGCAACACCGCGCCAGCCGCCGTGCAGCAGCGCGACAGTCCTGGCTGCCGGGGCCGCAATGAGGACAGGCACGCAATCGGCCACGGAAACGGCGAGCAGCGTGCCGGGCTCGCGGGTGATGTGCCCGTCCGCATCCGGTCCGATGAGGAGCCCGGGCGGGAGTGAGCGGTGCAGGAGAATGGACGCGCGATGGACCTGCCGCGCGTGTACCATGGTGCGGCAGCCGAGCCGGTCCCGCAAACGCTGCCACCGGGGCACCACCTCGCCGGTCGGAGCGGAGCCGAACAGGCTCATGTCCGCGTCGCTGCCGGTCACCCCCTGCACGAGCCACGGGAACGCATCGGCCCAGGCCGGGTGCAGGTGCAGACCGGAGCCGTCGTCCGTTTCGGCAACCACCCGGACCCCTGACGGCGAGACCGGCGCCACCGTCACATGCACCTCATGACCGCGTGCGCGTCAGGCTCGCGACGGGCAAGGCTCAGGCTCGCTCTCAGAGCCCCGGCGATCCATCACCCGTGGCGCTGCCGCCCGCGCCGTGGCCGGACGTGCCGGTGCCTCCTGCCGTGCCGGTGCCGCCGGCGCTTCCCGCAGCGCCCGAGCCGCCGGTGCCGAAGCCTCCGGTGCCGGTGGTCTGATGGCCGCCGTGGGACATATGCCGCTCGACCTGCGCGCGCAGTCCATCGACTTCGGCCTTCAGCGCATCGAACTCGCGACGCGGCACGAACTCGAGCCGGCCGCGCATGTCATCCACCGCATCCTGTGCACGCTTCATCGCATCGCGTGCGGCGTCCTTTGCGCGATCGGGCGACATTTCGCCGCGGTCGCTCAACTCGTTGAACGTCTGCTCGATCGCGTCCTTGAACGCGCCGAGGATGCCGCTCACGGCACGCACGCCCTCGCGAAACGTGTCGCCGGGGTCCGTCCGCTTCTGTCCGGGGTCCGCCATGGCTGCCTCCTGTTCGCTGCGGCTCAGTCGCCGCGCGAATCCGTGCGGGTGATGTGCGCGCCGAGCGCGCGCAGCCGGTCGTCGATCTTTTCGTAGCCGCGTTCGATCTGGCCGACATTGAAGAGGTGGCTCTCGCCCTCGGCACCGAGCGCGGCAATCAGCAGCGCCATACCCGCCCGGATGTCCGGACTCTCGACGGGCGCAGCGTGCAGGCGCGACGGCCCCACCACGACGGCGCGGTGCGGATCGCACAACACAATACGCGCGCCCATGCTGATGAGTTTGTCAGCGAAGAACATTCGCGACTCGAACATCTTCTCATAGATCAGAATCGTGCCGCGACACTGAGTAGCGACGACGAGCGCGATAGACGTGAGATCTGCCGGGAATGCCGGCCATGGACCATCATCGATCTTCGGGATGTGACCACCGAGATCCATGCGGATCACGCGCTCCTGATCGGCAGCGACGAACAGATCCTTCCCGCGCGGCTCGCAGCGGATGCCCATGCGGTCGAATGCGAGCAGTGTCGAATCCAGGTGCTCGATAGCGGCGTCCTGGATCAGAATCTCTCCGCCCGTAACCGCGGCAAGACCGATGAACGAACCGACTTCGATATGGTCGCTCGAGATGCGGAACGACCCGCCGTGCAGCCGGTCGACGCCGTCGATCTCCAGGATGCCCGTGCCGATCCCCGAGATCTGCGCACCGAGCCCGTTCAGCATGTGACAGAGATCCTGAACGTGCGGCTCAGCGGCGGCGTTCCTCAGCCGCGTGTGCCCTTTCGCGAGTGTCGCGGCCATGACCGCATTCTCCGTCGCCGTCACACTCGGCTCGTCCAGGAAGATGTCGGCGCCCTTGAGGCCCGTCGTCTCGATCATGTAGCCGCGGTCCGCCTTCACCGTTGCACCGAGCTTCGACAGCGCGAGGAAGTGCGTGTCCACCCGACGCCGTCCAATCACGTCGCCTCCGGGCGGCGGCAGCATCATGCGCCCCACGCGCGCGAGCATTGGACCGGCGAGGAGGATGGACGCGCGGATGCGCGCGGCCATCTCCGCATCGAGCTCGTTGACGCCTACATTGGCAGCGCGCACGCGAACCTTGTTGTCGCCGATCCACTCGACCTCCGCCCCGAGCACGCCGAGCAGCTCGAGCAGCGTCCGGGCATCACGGATGTAGGGGACGTTGTCGAGCACCACTTCCTCTTCGGTGAGGAGCGTTGCCGCGATAATCGGCAGAGCTGCATTCTTGTTACCGGCAGGACGTATCGTTCCATTGAGCGGACGACCGCCTTCGACGACGAATTTGGGCATACGTATTCTCCTGGACCTCGTGGTCCTCGGCGGGTTCGCGCCCCGCTCTCGCACAGAACATACCGGCGGGCGGACTCGTCCGGCAAACCATGCTTGACACTGGTTCCGCGCGCGGTCTAACATCATCGTGATGATGTCGACGCCTTCAGCGGTGCTGCGCCTGGCGGTCGTGCAGACTGCACCCGTCCTGCGGGAGCCCGCCCGTAACGCGGGCACGATCGCCAGGCATGCGCGCGATGCTGCGGCGGACATCGTGCTCACGCCGGAGCTCTCGCTCACCGGTTACGATGTCGGCGACGCAGTCCACGAGCTCGCCCGTGATGTCGTTCCCGGACGCGTGTTCGCCGAGCCGGCTCTGGCAACGGTGCCGGGCTACCTCGTTGCCGGATGCATCGAGGCCGCGCGCCGCGGTCCTTTCAACACCGCCGCCGTGCTGCACGCAGGGCGCGTGCATTTCCGTCATCGCAAGCTCTACCTGCCCACCTATGGTATGTTCGATGAGGGCCGCTGGTTCGGCCGCGGCACGACGCTCCATGTGTGGACCCTGCCGAACGGCTGGCGCATCGGGATCCTCATCTGCGAGGACTTCTGGCACCCCGGCCTCATTTACACCCTCGCGAGCCGCGGCATCGACGCGCTGCTCGTGCAGGCTGCTGCACCGGGGCGCGGCGCATGGGAAGGCAGTGCGCACGGCCGCTTCGCGTCCGCCGACGTGTGGGAACGGATCGCGCGCACGACCGCGCAGCTCCATGGCATCTATGTCGCCCTCGCCAACAGGACCGGCGTGGAGGGCGGCGTCACGTTCGCCGGCGGATCGCTCGTTGCGGGACCGGACGGGAGCCTCCTGGCGCGCGCGGCGGATCGCGGCGAGGACGTGCTGAGCGTGGAAATGTCGCGGGCTGCCGTCCTCGCCTCGCGCCGGCCGTACTCCCATGAGCGTGACGATGACGTCCGCCTCGTGATACGCGAGCTGGAGCGCGGTCTGGCGGAGCCGACATGACCAGGCAGCAGAGCGGTTTCGTGCCCGGGCAGGCTGACAGCGGCCATGCGGCCGTGCGCTCCGTTGTGTGCGATGTCATCGCCGAGGCGGTACGTTCGGCACAGGCCGGCGGCGTCGTGGTCCTCGACGACTGGACGCCGGAGGGCGCGCTCGCCTGCGAGTGGCTGGCAGGGGTGCCGGGCGCGCCACGGGTCTGGCGTGCCGGCAAACTGGCGAGCAACATGCATGGGGAAGACGTGGATCGCTCGGACGCTCAGCTGCCCGCCGCCTGGCGGTGCGCGCGCGAGCATTCGGCATTCATCGCGCACCCGGCGAGCAAGACGGTGCTGCTGCTGGGCGGGCCGCCGCCGCGCGCGGACCTGTTCCCGTTCGGCGATGTGTACGCATCGCAGCTCGAGGAACTGACCGGATCGAGCGGACTGCCCGATGACGTGGCGCAGCTCGCTCGCGCTGCGGGCGGCATCGGAGCCGTGGATGCCGCACTCGCGCGGCTCGTGGATTCGAGAATGCCTGCGGCGGATGCACTCGCGCCTCTCGACGCGGCGGTCGCCGGGGAGCTGCTGCGGCTTTACGAGCGCGGCCGGCATTTCAGGCTCCGGCCGCGGCTCATACCCAAGCTGAGTGCACGCACGCTCGGCATCGATCTGTTCGACTGACGTGGCATGCTGAGGCAGGAGCAACTGGACTGATGATGGCGATGGTGGCGATGCAGCTGGATACAGGCTCGATCGAGGCGATTCGCACCATCGCCATCGCCCAGATGGTAATGGCGGCGGTCATGATCATCATCGGCCTGATCGCAATCGGGGGTGCGATCGTCGTGCTTCTCGAGCTGCGTTCGGCCCGCAAACTGCTCCACAATCTGGGCGACACGGTCGATGAGCTGAAGCCGCGGCTGGCGCCGCTGGTCGACCGGACGATCCACATCACGAGCGATGTCGCCGGCATGACGGACAACATCCGGCGCCGCATCGACGACCTGCTGTTCACGGCGGAACAGCTGAACCGGATCGTGAAGCGAGGCGGCAACATGGCCGAGGAACGGATGAAGCGGTTCGCCGAGGTGCTCGACATCGTGCAGGCGGAGGCGGAGGACCTGCTTCTCGACGCGGCCGCAACGGCGCGGGGCGTGCATGAGACTGCCCGACAGCTGCGCGAGGACCCGCCGCGACAGACGCCGCGGGGCAAGCCGCGCCGCAAGCCGTTCGACACACCGATCGACGATGATGAACTCGAGGAGATCTTCGAATGAGAGACCAGGACAATACCGAGGTATGGACCGCGGTCGCCATCGGTGCAGTGCTCGGCATCGGCACTGCCCTGCTCGTGCGCGCACGGCAGGAGGACGATACGCATGAGATCATCAAGCGGCTCCGTCCCGTAAAGCGACACATGAAATCGGCGGCAGGCAAGGCGCGCAAGGAGATCGGGCACCGCGCACGTCAGGCGGGCGAGTCGGGCGATGAGCTGCTCAGCAGCGGGCGTGAGGTCATGGACGAGCTGCGCCGCGGCGCGCGCGATATCGTGAAGTCGACGCGCAAGGAGCTGCGGAAGGCAGCACGTGATAGCGTGAAGGAAGCGCGCAAGGCGGCGCGGGCGCTGCGCTGAGCGTGAGCGCCCGTACAGGTCGCATGCTGCGTCAGGCGGCGTCGGCCGGAGCGGCGGCGCTCGCACTGCTGCTGCTGCTGCCCGACGCCGCGTCCGCGTTCGGGCCCGCCACCCACGTCTTTCTCGGTCACACGCTGCTCGACGCGCTCGCATTCCTGCCGGCGCCGCTCGGTGCGCTCCTGCACGCGCACCCCCAGAGCTTCCTGTACGGCTCCATGGCGGCCGACATCTCCTTCGCGAAGAAGTACGTGCAGGCGGGACGGCACTGCCATTTCTGGCATATAGGCGAGGAGATCCTTGCAGCCGCGGACAACGACCGCTTGCGCGCTGTGGCGTACGGCTATCTTGCGCACCTCGCGGCCGACACCATCGCGCACAACTACTTCGTGCCGCGCCAGCTCGTGCTGACCAGCTCGACGAAGGCGCTCGGGCACGGATACTGGGAGCATCGCCTCGACACCCAGATCGGCGAGCCGTTCGGCAACATGGCCCGTCAGGTCGTTATGGACTACGACCACTCCGAAGCCGACAACCTCTTCGACAGCGTGCTCAGCGGGACGATCTTCTCGTTCGAGACGAACCGCAGGATCTTCCGCGGGATGATCCGCGCACAGGACAATGACCGCTGGAAATCGGTGTTCGATCGCGTGCTGCAGAAGTCGAGATGGGACCTGAACCGCCCCACGATCGACGGGTACACGTCACGCGCATTCGATTTCGTGGTGGATTACCTGCTCCGTGGCCGCGAATCGCTCGCAGCGCAACTGGATCCGGTCGGCGATTTCAACCTTCAGCTGGCCAAGAAGGTGCGCCGCCTGGCACTGCGCGAAGGCGTCGCCGCCGAGCGCAATGATGCGCTCCTGAATATGGCGGACGACTTCTTCCCGTTACCGGACCCGGGGCTCGGCTACTGGGAGCGGCGCCGGCTCGTGGGCAGCGTGTAGCGGCACGCGTCGCGTCAGGGACTCGCGCCGGCACTCCATGCACCACCGGCGCTGGAGCCGGAGCAGCCGCAGCAGCCGGCCGGTCCCACGCGGATGCTCGATCGGCAGCAGCTCCGCATCACAGAGTGTGCAGACCGTATCCCGCGGGATGAGCAGGTAGACGGCAATCGCGCCGAGCAGAATCTTCGAGCCGAGCAGCACGAAGAACAACATACCGAAGTCCAGCAGCATCATGGTTCCAGCCTCGCACGCAACAGGTCGGCGGTGCGGCGCGGATCCGCGGTTCCACCCGACAACTTCATGACCTGTCCGATCAGAAACGTCATCACCTTCGTTTCGCCCGCACGGTAGGCCGCAGCCTGATCCGGATACGGTTAGAGCGTATGTTTCACCCACTCGCGACGCCCGTCTCATCGCCCACCTGCGAAAGCCCGCGCTCGTTCATCACCCCTGGGCAAATTATCTCGTCTCCGCCACGCTGTCGAACGTGGGGCGTGCGGCCGAACTTGCGAGTGACGCGATCGAGTAGCGCGATCAGCTCCACGAGTGCCCCAGCTATCTCTTCTACGCGTGAGCCGATCCGTCCAGCCGAGCACCTGTGTCATGGTCCCGTTGCTCGCGCTCTTCGCGTCAGCGCCGGCAGCAAGTGGCTTGAGTTGTAGGCGAGCGCCGGCCCACCGTCAATATCTCAAGGGAGGCAGGTCGTATGCCGCGGCGCGCTCGAATTCGAAACAAGGCGAGCCTCTATGAGCCCGGCCTGCCTGGACTTGTGCCGTCCGGCGTAAAAACCACCG
>DATABQ010000153.1:0-2152 GCA_036259495.1 Longimicrobiales bacterium
CCGATGCGACGAGCGGCTTCACGACCGAGCCTACCAGGAGCGGCTCGAACGCGAGCAGCGGCTCCGCATCCGAACGACGCGCAGGCTCCGCGATCGCGATCAACTCGCCCGTGCGCACGTCCATCACGATGATCGACATGCGTCGGAGCGCCGGCTGCGCATCGAGGAAACGACCTGCCTCGCGCTCGAGATCGGTCGAGAGCGATGCATCGAGCGACAGCACCAGCGGAGCCGTCGGCGATGCCTCACCGGACGCACGACCCGCGGCCGCGAAGAAGCTGATCGTGCCCAGGCTCTGATTGGAGAAGCTCTGCCGCCCGTTGATCCACTGCCCCGCCGCGAGCGTGCCGCGCTGCGATACCGACAGCATGAACGGGCCGGTACGCTCGAGAGCGAACACATCGCCCGCAAACACATCGCCTTCCGTGAAGCTGACGGACTCGCCGTTCCGCCAGAGCGTGCCGGGGCGATAGAGCTGCGCGCGCGCAGGACCGAGCGCGGGATTCGCGGAATTCAGCTCGAACGCGACGTCGTAGAACCGCCCGACATCCGATGCGAGCGCGCTGCCGCAGTACAGCAGGAAGCGCTGCGCATTGCGACGGATCGTGCAATCCCGCTCGTTCAGTCGCGCGCGCGTCTGATCTGCAGCGCCGGGCGTGAGCGCGATGTCGCCACCGAGCCCGAGCAGGCTGCCGCTGCTGCTCCAGTCCGCAGTTCGCACGTCGCGCCACGTGCGCTCCGCGTACGGCGACCGCACCGTCAGCACGAACGGATTCGGCCGCTCCGACAGGCGACGCTCACCGGTCTCGGTGCGCACTGTCCGGAACAGCGACGGCGCTTCCGTCACGGCGCTCATCGCAGTGCCTCCGATAGTCGCGCGAACGAGCGCCTGCCGGATCGCGTGGTCGTTGTACATCGCGACCTGATCGGCGATGAAGCCGCCGCGCGCAGCGGCGGGCTCATCCTCCGGATCGGCCAGAATCGCGATCGTATCGACGGCGATTGTGCCGCCTGCCGCAGGAAGGGTCGCGTGCTCGAGTGTCGCGAGCTGATCGAAGCCGCTGTTCGACAGGACGAGCGACAGCTCATCGAGCGTGCCCCCGAACGTGAGGTCCTCCGTCTGCGTATCGGCGTTCAGCGCGACGCGCATCGTGACGACGATCGTCGCGACCAGCAGCGCGATCGACACGCCGAACAGCAGCGCCTCGAGCGGATGCGTTCGCAGTGTCTGCATCAACCGATCGATGCCGGAGCTCCGCTCATGCGCCCGCGGCTGCACCATCAGGTCATGTCGCGTGCTCATCGTGCGTGCTCCTCGATCACGTCCCCGCGCCTGGGCACCGTGTGCTCCTCGAGCCCGCGCAGTGCGCCGGTGATCAGGATGCCGATCACGCCCGCGCTGATCGCGACATCGCTCCAGGCATTCAAGCCGAGGAACGGCATGTTCTGCCCCGTGATCGGCACCGCGCCGACGTTCGACAGCGCGACATACGCCGCAGGGAACACGATGATCAGCGCAGCGACGAGGAACAGTGCGCGACTCGCGCGATACGACTGCGTGTCGCCCGGCCGCGCGAGCATGAGCACACCGACCGATATCGCGAGCAGCAGGTAGAGCATCAGCACGAGCATGCCGCCGAGCGCGCCGTGCTCACCCAGCACGAACACCGAGAACGTGTTCTCCGCATACGACACCGACTCCGCGACCCCGCGCCCTCCCACCACCGCCTGACCCAGGCCCTCGCCCGTCCATCCCGCGGCCGCGTAAGCGCGCGTGCCCCATATCTGCTCGATCGACGGGACCAGCAGGTCGCGTGCAGGACCCGGCCCCGCCGCAACGAGCAGTCGCTCCGCCAGCTCCGGATCACGCGTCGCGACCGATCGTGCGGCCGCGCGATCCATCGGCGTCGCGAGCACGGGCAAGCGCAGACCGACGAGCTTCGACATGTCCGCGAACGCCGCCGCCTGCGCTGCATGGCTGTCGGCATCGCGAATCGCATCCGTCGCGGGGAACACCACCTTCTTCCCCGCCAGCAGCACGAGCACGAGCACCGCGGCAGGAATGATCAGACGCGGACCGGCCGCGCGCACGCCGGTCGCGAGCAGTGTCGCGAACGCCAGCGGGATCACGAGCACGAGCACGAGTCCCATG
>DATABQ010000154.1:0-8322 GCA_036259495.1 Longimicrobiales bacterium
AGCTGCTTCCAGAACACGAACATCTGGTCGATCTCGCCGACCTGCACGGGCACGATCGGCGTCTCGCTCCTGCCGATGTCGTAGCCGAGTGCGCGCAGGCCTTCCTGCATGCGTCGCGTATTACGCCAAAGCTGCTCGCGCCGCTCCGGCTCTTCCTCGATCACGTCCAGCGCGGCGATGGTCGACGCCACGGACGTCGGCGGATTGCTCGCGCTGAAGATGAGCGAACGCGCGTGATGCTTCAGATAGTGGATCACATCCTCGGGACCTGCGACCATGCCGCCGATCGAGCCGAGCGACTTCGAGAACGTCGCCATGATCAGCGAGACGCGGTCCTCGAGGTGGAAATGCTGCGCAGTGCCGCCGCCGAACTCGCCCAGCACGCCGAACGAGTGCGCGTCGTCCACCAGAACTTCAGCACCGTAGAACTCCGCGAGCGCCATCACGGCCGGGAGATCGACGATCGTGCCTTCCATCGAGAAGATGCCGTCCGTCACGATCAGCTTCCCGGCCTCCGACGGCGTGCGTGCGAGCTCGCGCTCCAGCGCCCGCATGTCGCCGTGGGGGAACCGGTGCACCGTGCCAAACGCCAGCCTGGCACCATCCACGATGCTCGCGTGGTTCAGCTTGTCGGAGAACAGGTGATCATCGCGGCCGATCAGCGATGAGATCACGCCCAGGTTCGTCTGGTAGCCAGTGCTGAACACGAGCGCCGCTTCCTGACTCACGAACTTCGCCAGACGCTCCTCCAGCCTCTCGTGCAGATCGAGCGTGCCGTTCAGGAACCTGCTGCCCGTGCAACCGCTGCCATACTGCCGCAGTGCCTTCTCCCCCGCCTCCAGCACCTTCGGATGATGCGTCAGACCCAGATAGTTGTTCGAGCCGACCATCACCTTCCGCTCGCCGTGAATCACCACCTCAGTGTCGTACGACGCCTCGATCGGCACGAAGTACGGGTACACACCCGCCGCCATTACCTCGCGCGCCTTCGTAAACCGATAGCACTTTTCGAACAGACTCATCCGGTCTCCATCGGGCTACATGCCCACTGAGGATTCACAGCCAGCCCTGCTCCCGGTACCACTGCGCCGTCTGGCGCAGACCGTCAGCGAGAGGAATGTCTGCCTCAAAGTTCAATGCCGCTCTCGCGGCCTCCGTTTCACACAACCAGCCCGGCGCCAGCAACTCGCGCGCCTTGTCACGATTGAAGATCGTGCTCCGTCCCACCAGCCCCATCATCGTTTCACTCACTGCCGCCAGCGCCGCCATGAACGGCGCCGGTACCCGCACGACGCGCACCCGCCGATCCACCGCCTCCCCCACCAGCCGCCCCATCTCCTCCCACGTGTACGACCTCGATTCGGCAATGTGATACACACCGGTCGCGCCGTCAGCGCCTGTTGCGAGGACCAGTGCGCGTGCCAGATCCTTCACGTGGACCATCTGCAGCCGCCTGACCGGCCCCATGGGGACCGGGATTACACCACGACGAGCCAGCTTGAAGAAATGGAACAGGTCCGTGTCGCGTGGGCCGTACACGGCGGGCGCGCGGAGGATGATGATCTCCATGCGATTCGCCGCTTCCATGCATACGTGCTCACCCGCCAGCTTGCTTCGGCCGTACTGCGTGAGCGGGCGGGGCGGGTCCTCGGCGCGAACTCCGCGACCATCGACCGCGGGTCCGACTGCGGCGAGGCTGCTCAGATAGACGAGCCGGCGAACACCCTTCTCGCTGGCCGCTGCGCAGAGCCGCCGCGTCCCGTCGACGTTTGCGTCCTCGTACTCGCTGTCCGAGCGCGCATGCGTCAGAGCGGCGAGGTGTACGACGGCAGTCATTCCGTCGCACGCCGTTCGCAGCGCGTCGCCGTCCTCGAGACTGCCGGCGACGAGCTCGACTCCACGCTCCTCCAATGCCTGTGCGCGTGCGCGGGACCTGACGAGTGCGCGGACAATGAAGCCTGCCCGCACGAATGCCTCGGCCGCATGCGAACCGACAAAGCCGGTTGCGCCGGTCAGCAGAACGCGGTGCGGCGTCGTTGCCACGTGTCCAGGCTGTGCATGAGCTCGCCCCACAGGACATCCCCCGGTTTGATCGCGCCAGGAACGGCGCGGACCGGAGGCACGACCATCACGGCGGTAGAGCACGGGCCGCCGTTCGCTTACATCCGATCTACGATCGATCGAATCTAATGCGGGAGCCGGCCATGCGGCAGTAGGGGATTACTATTCCAGCTCGGCGCGGATGGACTCTTCGACCACGGCGAGCGCGAAATCGAGCTGGGCCTCGGTGATGACGGCAGGGGGAGTAATCGCGAGGACTTCCGCGGCTGTGCCCTCGGCGAGGAGGAGCACGCCCCGGCGGAGGCATCGGTCCGCGACCCGGAGCGCCTGCCCGGCGCCGCGCATGGGCGCGCCCTGCAACAGCCCGCAGCCGCGGGGAGGTCCCACGTCGTCGAACCGCATGGCCCAGGACGTCGTCTTTTCGCGGATGGCCTCTCCCAGGCGTTCGGCTCGCCGCAGCAGATCGCCGTTCTGGATCGCATCCAGCTGTGCGAGAGCGGCCGCACACGCGATTGGATTCCCGAGGAACGTGCTTGTGTGAATGGCCTCGCCCGTGGATACCGGCCACGCCCGCATGACGGGTGGAGTGCCTATGGCCGCGCTGATGGGGAGGCTGCCGCTCAGGGCCTTGCCGACCACGAGCACATCGGGCACCACGCCCTCGTGCTCGCAGGCGAACCAGCGGCCGGTGCGGCCGCAGCCGGTATAGACCTCGTCCAGGATGAGCAGGGTCCGATCGCCGTCGCATCGCTCGCGCAGGGCGGTGAGGAATCCATCGGGGGGGACGTGGAGGCCGCCGCGGCCGAGCACCGGCTCGACGATGATGGCTCCGATCGGGTGCGGCGATGCCTCGGCGTCCGCGATGATCCGGTCCACGGCCTCCAGCGAAGGCGCTGCCGTGCCGGTGATCGGGTAGGGCGCGAACCGGACACCGTCGAAGAGCTGAGCGGAGAATCGCGCGCGGAAATCGGAGCGCCACGTGGTGGCCAGGGCGCCGTAGGTCAGTCCGTGATACGCACCTTCGAATGCGAGGATGCCGGTTCGGCCGGAGCGGACCACGGCCGTCTTGAGTGCAGCTTCGACGGCCTCCGCCCCGCTGCCGGCGAGTATCGTCATGCTGAGGTCGCCGGGCGCGATCGCCGCGAGTCGCTCGAGCAGCCGCACCTTCGGCTCGGGCGGGTAGACATCGCCGAGGCCGTGTGCCAGACGCGCTGCCTGATCGGCGATCGCCGCAGCCACTGCATCGTTGGCGTGGCCGGCGTGCGCGACGCCGAAACCGGCAGTCAGGTCGATGAAGATGTTGTCGTCCGCATCACGTACGGCCGCACCGCGCGCCTCGGTCCAGCAGATCGGTGCGGGTTCGATCGCCGTGATGTTGGGCGACTCGACGCGGGCGAGTCGGTCCGTCAGCGCTCGTGAACGAGGCCCCGGTACATCGGTGATGAGGTGCGGCAGCTCGTCGCCGAGCAGCCCCGTGCTCACCGCCGCGGCACGAGGAAGAGCGTAGCTGCTGCACCGAGAGCGGCACCAGCCAGCGCGGCGCCTCCCATGCGCACGGCGCGCTGGACCTCATCCTCCTCCCTGCGGGAACGCTTCGCGACGGGAATCGCGGCAGGCGTGTCCGCTTCCTCCTCCTCGGCCGTGCACGCCGGGCACGTCTCGACACCCGCGTTGCGCGCCGAGCGATTCTCGAACACGAGAGGCGTACCGCAGACCTCGCAGCTCGCGTTCGTCGGCAGGGGATCGACCGAGTCGTACAATGCACGTCGCGACAGCTCGAGCTGCTGTGCGATTTCTGCCACGGACGTGTCCGACTCCCAGTACAGCCGGTTGGCTTCGGCGGCGATCGTATCACTTGCTCGCGGCATATTCGCTCCCTCGCGGGTTCTCGCACGTTCCCGCGCAAGTTAGGCTTCCGGTACAGCCCCGACCAGTCGGCGCGGGGCTCCTCGCTGCAGCACGTCGTCCCTGCTTGCACGCCGGGGGCCACGGCGCCACCATTCGGCACACCCGTTGCACCTGCGATCGGCATGACTGAACAAATATCCCGTGCTGCACTCTGCGTCGTTGCATGCTGCGTGCTCGCCGGCTGTGGAACCGATGCGGAACCGGTGGACGATCAGCCGGCAATCGATGCGGCGACCGCGGCCGCTGACTCGATTACCGAGCCCGGCGAGGACCTGGTCACGCTGCCGACGAATCGCATCTACTACACGCTCACGAGCCATGACTGGTACGCCAGAGGTGAGCCGCTCGTCCACAACGGCCGCCCCTACGAGCCGGACGGCATGCCCGTGCACGCGTCGCTCACCGCGATGACGAAGGCCGGGGACTATCAGGGCGTCGAATACTACACGCTCGACACCGACCCGGACGCCGCCGTCTACGTCCCGGTGTTCGACGGCTACTGGCAGCGATTCCTGGCCGACCCGAACGCCGTCGCCGTGCCTGCCGACGCACCCGCCGGCGGCGCCTCGGACGCTGCCGCACCCGATTCCGGTACGGCGCTTCATTGACGGCACGCCAGGCCGACTCGACGCCATTGATCCGACCGCCACGCCTGCGCGAGGGCGCGCGCATCGCGCTGATCGCGCCGGCCGGACCCATCACGGACGAGCACATAGAGGTCGCGGTAGACCGCTGCGGACGCTTCGGTCTGGTTCCCGTGCTCGGCGCCGCTGCGCGCAGCCGCCATGGCGGATATCTCGCGGGCAGCGACGAGGAGCGACTGGAGGACCTGCAGTGGGCACTCACGGCGCCGGACATCGATGCCGTATGGGCGCTGCGCGGCGGGTACGGCACGATGCGGCTCCTTCAGCGGGTCGATCTCTCCCCGCTGGTGACGCGGCCGCGCGCCTACATCGGGTTCAGCGACAACACTGCGATCCATCTGGCGCTTCTGGCACGCCGCGTCGTCTCGTTCCACGGTCCGCATGCCGGCGGCGATGCGACTCCGCTCGCTGAACGGTGCCTCCGTGATGTGCTGTTCAAGGCCAGCCCCGCGGGTCCGCTACCGCTGCCTGAATCGCCGGATGTCGTCACGCTGCGGGATGGTGTGGCCCAGGGTGCGCTCATCGGCGGCAACCTCGCGCTCCTGGCCGGGATGTGCGGCACACCCGGCGCACCCGTTGGGCGTGGTGCGATTCTGTTCGTCGAGGACATCGGCGAGCACGCGTACCGGCTCGACCGGCAGTGGACGCAGCTCGTGCTCGCGGGCGCGCTGGATGGCGTGGCAGGCATCGCATTCGGGCGATTCACGGATTGCGGCGAAGACGACGAGGTGGTGGCGCTGTTGCAGGCGTTTGCCGATCAGGCCGGAGTGCCCGCCGTCATGCGTCTGCCGATCGGACATGAGCCGGACAACTGGACACTGCCGCTCGGCGTGCGTGCGCGACTCGATGCCTCACGCGGCACGCTCGAGCTGCTCGAACCCGCGGTGGCATGATGGTACAACGGATCTATACCGGCACCGGCGATCAAGGCGAAACCGGACTGTTCGGCGGCAGTCGCGTAGCCAAGTCGAACCTGCGCGTTTCCGCCTACGGCGCGGTGGACGAGCTGAATGCGATGATCGGCTGGACGCTCTCCCAAGTCCGTGAGCCCGTCATCACGGAACGGCTGCCAATGCTTCAGCCGGACCTGTTCGCCATCGGTGCACACCTCGCCACAGTCGTGCGACCTGGTGCGCGAACGCCGAAGCTGCCGCCGCTCCCCGCACCGCGCATTGCCGAGCTCGAGCAGTGGATCGATGACGCCGAGGGGGAGCTGCCGGAGCTCCGCGCGTTCGTGATGCCCGGCGGCTCCTCCGGCGGAGCTGCACTGCACGTCGCGCGTACCGTGTGCCGCCGCGCTGAGCGCGACGTCATACGTCTCGCACGATCGAGTGGCGACTCGGGCGACTTCGGCGACTCCGGGGAGTCCGGCGACTCCGCCCACGCCGGCAATTCCGGCGATTCCGCCCACGCCGGCAGTTCCGGCGATTCCGCCCACGCCGGCGGCTCCGGCGATTCCGCCCACTCTGCCGACTCTGCCGACGCGCACGGCGTGGACTCCTCGATCATCGTGTATCTGAACCGTGTCTCCGACCTGCTGTTCGTCTGGGCCCGCCGCGAGAACCTTCACGCTGGCGCGGAAGAGGAGCAGTGGCTGCCGGGCAGCGGCTGACAACGATGCGGCAGCGCGCGCAGTCGATGATCGAGCGTGTGACGATCGAGGCGCGCGCCGTCATGCCCGACTCACTTGCGAACATCGTTCGCGGCGCTCTCATCGAATCTCTCGCGCTGCGCGATGCGAACGTTGACGACGATCACGATCCGCGCTACCTGCACCCCGCCCGCACCATCCGCATCATGATTGCCGATGGCGAGTGCCGCAGCGTCGACGCGCTCGCGGCGGCTGCGTTCGTCGACACGGTCGACAGCGACCTGGTTCCGCCCCCACCCGAGCGGCTGCGGGGGATGGTCGACGCGATTCCTGACCCGGATTCGGCCGGAGCCGAGCTGCTGGAGCGCCTGGTCACCGCCGAGATCGACGTGGGGCTGATCGCCGTGGCGGAGCGCCTCGACCAGGCCCGGCACATCCAGCTGCGCCACGACATAGACGCGCGCCCGTTCCTCGAGCAGGTGCGCTCAGTCTATGCCCCTGCGGCGCGCCGGATCGCAGCGCCCATCGCGCGCCGCCTGGACCGCTGGGCGGATGCCTTCGAGCGGCGCCTCATCCTGCCGCGCTGACGCCTTGCGGTCTTGCCAGCGGCGGCGTGCGTGTTGCACTATCATTCCGCTGTACGACACTGTCTCTATCAGAGCCGGGGAGGGTTTCCCGAAATGCCATATGTGATCGCCGAACCGTGCATCGGTACCAAGGACGCGAGCTGCGTCGAGGTGTGCCCGGTGGACTGCATTTACGAAGGCGAGGATCAGTACTACATCCATCCCGACGAGTGCATCGACTGCGGCGCGTGTGAGCCGGAATGTCCGGTCACGGCCATTTTCCCCGATACCGATGTGCCGCCGGAGTGGACCAACTACATCGAGAAGAACCGCGCCCACTTCGAGTAATGCCACTCGCCTGAAAAACAAAAAGCGCGTTCGCCCCTCGGGACGAAACGCGCTTTCTTTCCGGACTGTGCCGCGGTGCTGCTGTTGTGATTCATTCCTGAATCACGACATCAAAATCCAGCTTCCCTGATCGCGTCGAGCTTCAGATGAGACGGCGCGTTCTCGCCGGAGGGAACGAGATCGATGACCTCGCTCTCTTCGCGGCTGCGGGTCAGCAGGAGACTGGCCGCGATCGCAGCGACGGCCACGAGACTCACACTCAAGGTGCGGATAGGCGCCTCCCATCGGTTCGGTGAGCGGTCGCCCGTTCGAGCGGCCGCCACATGAATAACGCATTCCGCGTGCCCATTCCGGTCTTCACATCCAAGCGTTGTCGGGAAGCGAACATGCGGCATCCATAGAACGAACAATAGCGCGCCGGTGTGACAACAGATGATGCATGTCTGGAACAGGTTTGTAACGCGTAACTTGGCTTCACTACACGAGTTGAGAACACTTTTCCGTGAGGCGGAAAACATGTTGCACCGCACTTCACTACTGCTCGCGACACTCTTCCTCGGCAGCTGCGCCGCAGCGGAAAACAATGCCGACCTGCTGCTCACGGGCGGTGTCGTGTGGACGGGCGCGGGCTCGCAGACTGCCGAAGCCGTGGCGATTCGCGACAGTCGTATCATCGCCATCGGCAGTGCGGCGGATCTTCGCGAGTACGACGGTGCGGGCACGCGAACGATCGATCTCGATGGACGCTTCGTCACGCCTGGATTCATCGACGATCATACGCACTTCATCGGCGGCGGCTTCCAGCTGGGCAGTGTCGACCTGCGCGACTCGGCGACACCCGAAGAGTTCGCGTCACGGATCGCCGCGTTCGCGAGCACGCTCGAGAGCGGCGGCTGGATCACGGGCGGTGACTGGGATCACGAGATGTGGGATGGCGCGCCGCTGCCGCGGCGTGAATGGTTCGACTCGCTCACGGCGGATCGCCACGTAGCCGTGAGCCGTCTGGATGGTCACATGATGGTGGTGAACACTCCGGTTCTGGAGCTCGCGGGCATCACGAGCGAGACGCCGGATCCTGCGGGCGGCACGATCGTGCGGGATGAGCGGACGGGTGAGCCAACGGGTGTGCTGAAAGACGAGGCCATGTCGCTCGTGTACAGCGTGATGCCGGAGGCGACGCCGGAGGAGATGGACGCCGCGTTCC
>DATABQ010000155.1:0-5482 GCA_036259495.1 Longimicrobiales bacterium
GTCCGTGCCGACGCTGATGACCGACGCCTCGTTGCGCACGAGAACGCCGCCCGGACGAAGCACCGGGGTGGGCACGTCGACCACCTGCACCTCGCCGGTGCCGAGAACCTGCAAAACCTGCTTCATTGAGCCTGTGATATCCCGATGATGTTCAACCCGCCCACACGTCCGACGCCCTGCGCCACGGGCGCAGCAGCGCGGAGAAACCGGCTGTGTGAAGCAGAAGGAATGCGGACGGCAGCGCCAGCAGCCGGACCGGCGTGATCAGGCCGACGGCCCCGAGCACGTAGGCCGCGGCCAGCGATGCGGCGAGACCCTGGTAGCCAATGCCCGGGAGAACAGTCCCCGACACCAGGAGTCCAATGCACAGCGCCGGCGTCAGAACGCGCAGCAGCTTGTGTGAAACGTAACGGCCGAAGATCGGATTGACACCCGGCACGATGAGCCACGGCATGAGCCGCACGAGCTCCAGGTTGCCGAGCAGCGTACGCACCCGACGCCGGTATTCCGCGCGGCCATCGACGGAAGCGGTGTCGTACGCGATCGCGCGCGGCGCCATCGCGATCCGATAGCCCTGCCGCACGATGTGCAGCGGCACGTATACATCGTCCAGAATCGTTTCCGCGGGAATCCGGGGAAACAGCGCGCACCGCGCCGCGTAGATGGCGCCCGTCACGCCGACGACGGAGCCGGTCCGGCTCTCCGCCATGCGCAGGCGCGTCTCCAGCTCCCAGTACCGGCCGACGCCCGCCACCACCGTGCTCGAGGCACGGCCGATCACCAGACGGCCCGTCACTGCCCCCGTCCCGGAATCGCGGAATGCGCGGACCAGCCAGCGGACCGCCTTCGGGTCGAAGCGCTGTCGCACGTCCGCGAACACGAGCACGTCCGCCGTACTGTGCGCGGCACCCATGTTGAGCGCTCCCGCCTTCCCCTCCCCGGCAGGACTGACCAGGCAGTCCACGCGGGCGTTGCTGCTCGCGAGCGCGTTCGCCAGCTCGACCGTCTCCTTCGACGAGCCGTTGCACACGACGACGACGTTCAGCAGATGACGCGGGTAATCCTGGTCGAGCAGGTTCTGCACGCGGTCGAGAAGGTGATCGCCTGGATTCCGGACCGCGAGAACAGCCGTTACGGTCGGAAGCCCCGCTGGCCTGCGTTCCGCTCTGCGCGGTACCATGGCCGCACGCGTGAGCATCGTCGCCGGATATCCGGCGTACGCCCACAGCAGACTGGCCAGGCAGATCCAGAACAGAACTTCCACGCTCACCGTGAATTCAGGTTGTTTTCTTATCGGATACGAACACCTGGTCGATTACCTAGCATTTATGCGAGGTGCAACCTTTGTACACGCCGCCCGGAGTGGCGCCGTCATTGCACATGCATCGCGAATGCGTTGGTACGGCGCGGTAAATACCGACCGGCCACGCCACTGTCTCTCGAGTCTGCCCCCGGCGATGTTGCACACAGGCAACACTGGCGGTGTTGCGACGCTGCAACGGAATCCGTGTCGAAACCGATCTCGAACCTGCGCGGGCTGACGCCGCTCGAGCTGATCCGGCTGACCGGCTGGAAGGCGCGGCAGCGGGCGCAGCACGCCATCGACCGGAGGGGCGGCAACGCCCGCCTGGAGCGCCGCGCAGCGGCATGGGCGAAGGCATGGCGCCGTTCGCACGGCTCGCACGGGATGGAGGGCTGGCTGCGGCGGCCCGGTGCCGGCGAGCTCTGGTTCGAGCACGCTGACCCGGAGGCGTGGGCAGCCCAAAGCTGCACGCCGGAGGACATCGAGCTGGCCGATGCCTCGGCGCGCGGCGTGTTCGACCTGATCGGCTCGGGCCCGGTGGACCTGGGGGCGACGCCCGACTGGCGCCGCGACCTCTACACCGGACGCGAGTGGCCGCTCCTGCCTTCGGCCGGCTACCCGCTGGCGCGGGGCGACGGATCGGACATCCGGACCGTGTGGGAGCTCTCGCGCTGCTACCACTTCATCGCTCTCGCGCGGGCGTGGGCGACGACACGCGACAGCCGCTACGTCGAGGCGTTCGTCCTGCACGTGGACTCGTTCGAGTCGCAGAATCCGATAGGCGAAGGCCCTCACTGGGCCTCGCCCATGGACGTGGCGATCCGCGCGGCGAACTGGACGCTCGCGATTCCGCTGTTCGCGGGTGCGCGCCTGCCGATCGATTTCCAGGCGCGCATGCTCGGCAACCTGTGGGCGAGCGGGCGCTACGTGGAGCGGCACCTGGAGTGGCACCCCGTCTATCGCGGCAACCACTTCATCGCGAATGCGGTCGGGCTGACGTATCTCGGCGTCCTGTTCCGCGATTCCCGCGACGGCAGGCGATGGCTGGCCGCTGGAAGTCGCCACCTTCAGCACGAGATCCTCTACCAGGTCGGCGATGACGGCGTCTCCTTCGAAGGATCCCTCGCCTATCACCGCCTGGTGACGGAGCTGTTCGCCTACGGCGGCGAGCTGCTCAGGCGCAACGTCGACGACTTCGACGAGAGCCGTTATGATGAACGCCTGTCGAAGATGCACGCGTTCATCGGTGCGTACTCACAGCCGGACGGCCGTGCGCCGATGATCGGCGATGCGGACGATGGCCGGCTGCACGCGATGAGTGCCGCGGCGCTGCGCGAGCCGCGCAGGCATGCGCTCGGGCTGCCGCCGGGACATGCGGTCGAGACGCCTCCCGACGGATCGTACTCGTATCCACAGGGCGGTTTCCACGTCATCCGTCATGGCGATGATCACGCGGTGATACGCTGCGGTCGCGTGGGGCTGCACGGTGCGGGCTCGCACGACCACAACGATCAGCTCGGATTCGAGCTGGTCTGCGCGGGGCGGCGCATCATCGCGGACAGTGGCACGTACGCGTACACGCGCGACCTCCAGGCGAGGCATGCGTACCGGTCGGTGGCTGCGCACAGTGTGGTGCAGTTGGGCGATGAGGAGCCGAACCCGATCGCAGTGGACTCGCCGTGGCGCGTGCTCGAGGACCGCACGCGCTCGAGGTGCGTGATTCATCCGGACGGAACGTTCGAGGGCGAGCACACCGGGTTCGCTCATCGGCCGTCGAGAGCCGTCTGGCGAAGGGAGCTGAGCTTCTACCGCGAATCGAACGAGTGGCTGCTCATGGATACCATCACGGGTGCGGGCGAAGAAGACATCACGTGGCGGCTGCATCTCACGGATGCGGAGGCCACGCTCCTGGAGGATGCGGGCGCGCACCGGATCCGGACCGGCGATGTCGAGCTGCACGTGGTGCTGCCGCAGACGCTATCGTGCGAGCTCGTGGCATCGGAAGGAAGCGATGCGTACGGCGTCCGATTGCCGAGGACGATGGTGGTAGTACGGGGACGCACTGCACTGCCGGTACGAATCACGTGCCGTGTTACACATGTGAAGACTCCCGCTCCGGCGGGCCATACGACAGAGGAGCTCGATGGATCAGCCGCATAGCCACGCCAGCGAAGTTGCGAGCGCGGAGCGATTCGAATTCGGCCGCAACTGGAAGCGTTTCCTGCGCAAGCTCGACGAGCCGCGCATCCGCACTGCGGAGCAGTCGCTGCGCGAGATGCTGGACGTGCAGGACCTGAAGGGAAAGCGCTTTCTCGACATCGGCTGCGGCAGCGGCCTCTTCAGCCTCGCCGCCCGGCGGCTCGGCGCCACCGTGCACTCGTTCGACTACGACCCGGATTCCGTGGCGTGCGCGATGTACCTGCGCGACCGGTTCTTTCCCGGCGACGAGCAGTGGACGATCGAGGAAGGTTCCGCGCTGGACCCGGAGTACCTGCGAGGGCTCGGCTCATTCGACGTGGTCTATGCGTGGGGCGTTCTTCACCACACCGGCTCGATGTGGCCCGCTCTCGAGAATGCGACGATTCCGGTGGCACCGGGCGGCAAGCTGTTCATCGCCATCTACAACGACTGCGGCGAGGAGAGCGAACGCTGGGTACGGATCAAGAAGCGCTACTGCGAGCTGCCCGCCCCGCTGAAGCCGGTGTATGCCGCCGCGGCCATGGCGCCGTACGAGGCGCGTGAAGCGGTTGGGTCACTGCTGCGCGGCCGCCCGTCCGCATACATCCACAGCTGGACGCGCTACAGCGGCCGGCGCGGCATGAGCCGCTGGCGCGACATCATCGACTGGGTCGGCGGATATCCGTACGAGTACGCGTCGACCGAAGCGATGGTCGACTTCTTCCGCAAACTCGGACTGGAGCCGGTGAAGACACTCCCGACCGGCGGCCTGGGATGCAACGAGCTGGTGCTCGAGAAGCAGGCATGAACGCCGAGCAGACAGCCGTGCAGAACGTGGCGAAGCAGGAGCTCGAGTCACAGTTCCGGGCGATGGCGACGCGCCTCCCCCCGATCGTCTGCTTCGCCAACGACTGGGGCGGCGACCCGACGAGCAAGCACCACATCATGCGGCAGTTCAGCCGCCATGTTCCGGTGCTGTGGGTGGAGTCTGCCGGCATGAGGCGTCCGCGACTCTCCAGCCTGGCCGACCTGCGCCGTATCGCCGCGCGGCTGAAGCCGGCGCCCGCGCGGTCGTCAGCAGGGAGTCAGGCGAGCACGGGCAACGTGCGGGTGATCAGCCCGCTCAGCATACCGCTTCCCGGGAATCGTGCGGCGGAGATGGTGAACCGCCGCCTGTATCGCAGAGCGGTCGCGAAAGCCGGAGTGGCGGGCGACGCTCCCCTGCTCTGGGTCTACACACCGACCGTCGCGCCGTACCTCGACGCCATTCCCCACAGCGGGCTCGTGTATCACTGTGTCGACCGGTGGTGGGCGTTCTCGGAATACGATCCTGCCGTCATGCGCCGCCATCATGAGGCGCTCTGCCGGAAAGCGGATGTGGTGTTCGCGTCCGCGGCGGAGCTGCTGGAGGACTGCCGCCAGTTTGCGCCCGACGCGCAGCTCATGCCGCACGGCGTCGACTGGGACCATTTCTCACGCGCGGCATTCAATCCGCCGGCGCGGCCTGCGGACATCGCGAATGTCACGGGTCCGATCATCGGCTTCTTCGGGCTGCTGCACGACTGGATCGATCAGGACCTGCTGATCCGGATTGCGGATGCGAATCCGGCGGCGACGATGGTGCTGATCGGGAAAGCGCCTGTCGACATCAGCCGGCTCGTTCGGCATCACAACGTGCGGTGGCTGGGGCAGAAGCCTTTTGCGGAGCTGCCAGCGTATGCCGCTGCATTCGATGTGGCGTTGGTGCCGTTTGTGAGGAACGACCTGACGGCGGCTGTGAATCCCATCAAGCTGCTCGAGTATTTGTCGGCAGGGGTTCCGGTGGTGGCGACTGCGTTGCCGGAGATCGTGCGGCTGTCGCCGCGGCGGGGTTTGAACGTGGCGGCCGACGCAAACGAGTTTGTTGCTGCGGTGGGCGACCTGCTTCGACGCGATAGTTCTGTGGAGGAACGTCAGGCCATTGCCGGCGCGCAGGCGGAAGATTCGTGGTTAGGACGATGC
>DATABQ010000156.1:0-11289 GCA_036259495.1 Longimicrobiales bacterium
GATCTTTGCGGCGCAACGGAATCCGCGCCCGGCCGCCTCGCGACCCTCGCCCTACTCCGTCTTCAGCGCACGGACGGGATCGATGCGACCCGCACGCCGTGCGGGGATGTAGCTGGCGGCGAGCGCGACCGTCAGGAGCAGCAGCGCGACGGCCACGAAGGAAACGGGATCGTTCGGGCTTACCTCGTAGAGCAGGCTCCGCAGAAAGCGTGTGAGCGCGAACGCGCCGACCAGTCCTGCCAGGATGCCTGCCAGGGCGAGCACCGCTCCTTGAAGCAGTACCATGCGCACCATGCCTGCGGGTGTCGCGCCGAGTGCGATGCGCACGCCGAGCTCGGACCGCCGCTGGCGCACCGTGTACGCGAGAACGCCGTAGATGCCGATGACGCCGAGCAGGAGCGCGGTTGCCGACCCGGCGCCCAGGAGCAGCATCGTGAGACGCGCGCGCACCATCGATCCGGCGACGAGCTCGTCGAGTGGCTCGACGTGCATCATCACCAGCTTGGGATCCACCTCGCGAACAGTGCGGCGGATCGCTGCGATCAGCGATGTCGGCGGCAGGCTCGTTCGCACGACGTACTGCTCCTCGCGCGGGCTGAACACGGGCATTGCGTCGGGCGCGAGGTCCGGCCGCGCAGGTTGAATGTTCGGGAAGTACACGACGAGCGACGGACCGCCATCGATCGCCTGTCCTGCGACATCACCCGCCACGCCGACGATCGTGTAGGACAGATCGCCCATGCCCGCGAATCGAACCTGCCGGCCGAGCGGATCCGTGTCGCCGAGCGGATCCGTGTCGCCGAGCGGATCCGTGCCGCCGAACAGCGTTCGAGCCAGTGTCGCGCTGAGGATTACGGGCGGCCGCTCGCGCGTGGCGTCGATGTCCTCGAACGCGCGGCCGCGCAGCGCGGATGCGACCGAGCACTTCCTGATGCAGACTCGCGGACGCGCGATAACCCGAGTACTCGCTGCCCGGAAGCGGCAGGAAGAACGTGAGCGCGCCTTCCGGCTCGAAGCCGAGCTCGATCTGCTGAAGCTGCCAGTAACTGCGCGCCATGAGTGCTGAGCCGGTGAGCAGTATGCACGCGAGTGCGACCTGTGCCGCGACGAGCAGGCGTCGCTTGCCCTGTTCCGCGCGTCCGGCGGTCGCTCGGCCGAAGCCGCCCATCACCGCGGAGCCTTCGCCGGGCCGACGTGCGCTTCGAAGCGATACGCCGGCGAGGAGCACAGCCGACAGAGCGGCGAGCGAGACCGCGAGGAGGAGGCTCGCGCGGTCCATTCCGACTTCGCCGAGTCGCGGGATCTGCCCCGGCTGGAAGCCGAAGCGCAGGTCCACCGCGACATATGCGATCGCCAGTCCCAGTGCGCCGCCGATCGCGACGGTGAGTATGCTCTCACTCAGGAAGCGGCGGGCGAGGCGGAGCTCGGATGCGCCGAGCGCGCGCTCGAGGATGACTTCCCTGCGCTGCCGTTCCGCGCGGACGAGCGACAGGTTCGTCGCGTTCGCCCACGTCATGAGCAGCAGGAACCCGGCGGTTGCGACGAGCAGCAGGAGCGCTGCGCGCATGTCTCCGACGAGGGCATCCTTCAGCGGTGTGACCACGGCGCGGAATCCCATCTGCTCGAGCTGTTCCGCAGTGACATCGGGGTACGCGTCGGGAAGTGTACGGACCAGGCGGCCCAGGTCCCGCTCGATCTCGTCGCTCGACGCATCGCGCTTCAGTCGCGCGATGCCGTTCAGGTACAGGCCGTCGACACTCGCGCGCTCACCGCCGTAGCGCGCCAGCTGCTCCTCGGGCGACCAGCCGAGCCACACCTGCGTCTCGGGGTCCGGGAAATGGAAGCCACGCTGCGCGACACCGACCACCACATCGCGCCGGCGGTCGATCTCGATCGTCCGTCCGACGATGGACGGGTCCGCGCCGTAACGCCGCACCCAGAGGTCGTGGCTGATGAGCACGCCGTTGCTTCTGCCGAACTCGAAATCGTCCGCTGTCGGGAAACGTCCGATGTGCGGCGTCGCACCGAGCACGTCGAAGAAGCTCGGCGTTACCATCGCGACGCGCACCTGCTCCGGAGCATCGACATCCGTCAGCGTGCGGCTGGCGTCCATGTACGTCGCGATGTCGGCGAACGTGCGGCTGTGCTCGCGGTAATGCAGATATATCCCCCACGACAGCCCCGTGACCGCGAGCTCGGCGCCCGGCGCGGCGTGCGTCACCTCCACCAGCCGGTCGGCGTCCGGATACGGCAGCGGACGGAGCAGGACCCCGTTCACAAGCGTGAACACCGCAGTCGCGACACCGATGCCGAGCGCGATCGTAGCGATGGTCGGGACGGAGTAACCCGGCTCCCGCACCAGCCGCCGCACTGCAAAGCGACAATCGCGCATCAGATCGTCCAGGCCGCGCAGGCCGCGGGCATCGCGCGCCGCCTCGCGAACCTGTGTCACACCTCCGAGTTTCAGGGCCGCGCGTCGGCGCGCCTCCGCCGCGTCCATCCCGCGTCGCAGGTTCTCATGCTCCGCCATCTCCAGATGGAACGCGATCTCCTCGTCGAGGTGCCTGTCCTCGCGACGTCGAAAGAACAACGCGGACAGCCACTCCCGCACCTCCGACAGCAGTCTCATGCGTGACCGCCCTTCCAGCCGAGGACCCAGTTCACGCCGGCGGACGCGCGCTTCCAGTCCTCCTTCTCCCGCTCCAGCTGCCGCTCGCCCGCAGCCGTCAGCAGATAGTAGCGCGCGCGTCGGTTGTTCTCCGTCAGCCGCCACTGCGACTTGATCCAGCCCTTCCGCCTCATCCGCTGGAGCGCGGGATACAGCGAGCCCTGGCTCACCTGAAACACATCGCGGCTCATCACCTCGATGCGCTGCGCGAGACCCCAGCCGTGCATCGGCTCGAGCGACAGCGCCTTCAGCACGAGCAGCTCCAGCGTGCCCTGCAGCAGTTCACCGGACGAGTCGGGGGATGGGGCTGCCATCGATCGCTCTCCTTCAGAAGTTCTGGAGAAGAACGGTCGCGATGCTTCTTCAGATTGTCAAGAGGAGGCCCGAACCCGTTCCATCAGCGCGTGAAACCGCGGCTCGGCGCGCAGGCCGTCCAGAAACCGATCGTGCTCGGCAAGATACGGATAGTTCGTCATACCGAGCTCGATCTCGCGCTCGAGCCAGTGCAGCGCCCGCTCGTTCTCTCCGGCCAGGGCGTAGCAGTGCGCGAGCTCCCGGGCGAACATCTCGCTGTTGCGGGCGGCCGCCTCGAATGCGGGCGTGATCGCGCGGAGCGCCAGCTCGCGTTCGCCGCGCACTCCGTGGGCGAGCGAGCGGGCAAAGGAGCCGAACGCGGACTGCGGGAAGCGGTCTGCGGCGGTGGCGAGAACGGCTCCGGCCTCATCGATGCGGCCGTTGTAGGCCAGCGCCCAGCCGTAGAACGCTGCGGCGAACGGGCTCTCCGGATCCATCTCGAAGTGGCGCCGATACGGCTCGATCGCATCCGCGAACCGGCCTTCGAGAATGGGCAGGAGGCCCTGTACACCCTGTGTCAGTGGCGTGAGCGGATCCAGCTCGAGCGCGCGCGTGAGGAGTGCGGATGCATCGGTGTTGCGACCGGCGCGTGCATACACGTAACCGAGCAGCAGCAGCGTGTCAGGATCGTCCGGGCCGAGCGTGAGCGCGCGCTCGCCGGCGCGGATCGCCGCAGCCACCTCGCCGCGCGCGAAGGCCGCCCAGGCCTGGAGCGAATGGCCGCGCGCGGAGCGGGGATTCAGCGCGAAGACCTTCGCAGTGAGCTCGTCGACGCGCTCCACGCCGGCAGTCGGATCGATCCCGGCCTCCATGTGCATGACCAGGATATGCGCCATCGTGCTGTAGAGCAGCTCGTTGTCGCCGACGAGCTCGAGTGCCGCCTCGATGTAGCGCTTCGCGCGCTCGAGCCCCTCGTGCGA
The DNA here is from genome assembly GCA_036259495.1 of Longimicrobiales bacterium. Classification (GTDB taxonomy): domain Bacteria; phylum Gemmatimonadota; class Gemmatimonadetes; order Longimicrobiales; family RSA9; genus SH-MAG3. Next base: position 3,943 of record DATABQ010000156.1, read on the forward strand.
GAAGCGCCATGCTTCGTAGCGCGCGCGCAGGTAGGACTCCCAGGCGCGCACATCGCGGATCGGATGCTCCGACAGAGCCTCCGCCTCGCCTGCCGACAGTCGCAGGCGCAACGCATCGACGACGGCCGCTGCGACGTGCTCCTGGATCTCGAAGACATCGGCCATGATGCCATCGAAGCGACGGGCCCAGAGCTGATCATCCGTGTGCGCATCGATGAGCTGCGCAGTGATGCGCAGCGCGTCGCCCGCCTTGCGAACGCCGCCCTCGAGCACGTAGCGCACGCCCAGCTCGCGCGCGATCGTGCGCACGTCGCGATCCGTGCGCTTGAGCCGCATCGCGGATGTGCGCGAGATCACCCGCAGCGCACGGATCTGCGACAGATCCGCGATCACCTCTTCAGTCAGCCCGTCGCTCAGGTATTCGTTCTCGGGATCCGGACTGATGTTGACGAAAGGCAGCACGACGATGGAGGGCTCGGCGTCAGCGGTGACGGTCGTGCGCGAAACGATCGCGCGGAGCTCTGCGAGCAGTGACGGTGCATCGCGATAGCGTCGATCGGGCGACCTGGCGAGGCAGCGGTGCACGATGGGCCCGAGCTGCGGCGGCATGTCCGGGCGCAGCGTTTCGATCGGACGCGGCTCGTCGTTGCGGGTGGAATGGATGACGGCGTTCTCCGCATCGCCGCGGAAAGGTCGCACTCCGCTGAGCATCTCGTAGAGCATGACGCCGAGCGACCAGATGTCGGTGCGCTCGTCGACCTCGCCCCCCCCATCGGGCCGCGTCTGTTCCGGACTCATGTACGCGACGGTCCCGAGCCGCGCACCCGCACCCGTCAACCTCGCGCGGGCGTTCCGTGCGACACCGAAATCGACGATCCTCACCTGACCACCGGACGTGATCACGATGTTGGCGGGCTTGATGTCGCGGTGGATGATGCCGGCTTCGTGCGCCCTGCACAGGCCGTCGACGATCTGGACCGCGTATGCGACCGCATCGGGAACGGCCAGCGGACCGCGAGCGAGCATGTCCTCGATGGTCTCACCGTCGTAATACGCCATGGCGATGAACCGCCGGTCGCTCCCGGCATCGCCCGCCGCGGGCTGCAGCGTCCCGATGTCGTACACCACGCCGATGTGGGGATGGTCCAGCGCCGAAGCCGCGCGCGCTTCGCTCTCGAGACGGGCGCGCGCCGTGGCATCCGTGGTCAGGTGGGCGGGCAGGAACTTCAATGCGACCAGCCGGTCGAGCGACTCATCGCGCGCCTTGTAGACGACGCCCATTCCGCCCCTGCCGAGCGGCGCGATGATTCGATAGCGGCCGACGATACCGCCGCCGGGAAGGTCCTGCACCGGATCGGTGCTGAACGCGGCCGCGAGGATGTCGGCGCTCATGCCGTCGAGGAAATCCGGGGCCGCATCGTGGGATGCGAGCAGCGATGTGAGCTCCGCGCGCATCGTTTCGTCATCGCATGCCGATTCGACGTACGCGGCGCGCTCGGCGGAGGGCAGTTCGATGGCATGCTCGAACAACTCTGCCAGGCGCTCGCGTTCCGCATCGTCACGTGAGTCGCTCGCATCCAGGGGCTCGTCGCGCGAAGACGCGCTCCGGCCCGGGCGCTCGTCGGGTGGTGAGACGCTCATGCGCCCGCGCTCATCTCGCGGTGCAGCCATGCCTGCGCCATCGCCCAGTCCCGCTTCACCGTGCGCGGTGAGATGCCGAGCGCCGTTGCCGTCTCATCGATCGTCAGGCCGCCGAAGAAGCGGCATTCGACCACCCTGCCCTGTCGCGGGTCGAGATCATCGAGTCGCGCGAGCGCATCGTCCAGTGCGACGAGCGTGTGCGACTGCGACGCCGTGAACGCGCCCGCATCCGGCACCGCGAGCAGCTCATCGAACGGCAGCTTCTCCAGATGTCCGCCGCGCTTCTGCGCCGCGGCATCCCTAGCATAGTCGCAGAGGATGTGTCGCATCGCGCGCGCGGCGAGGGCGCGGAAGTGCGCGCGGTCTTCGACGTGAATGCGCGACTGGCCGACGAGCCTGACGTACGCTTCGTGGACGAGCGCGGTCGTGTTGATCGTGTGATTGCCACGCCACCGCGCGCGCTGGCGCCCGGCCAGGTCCCGGAGCTCGTCATAGAGGATCGCGAAAAGCTCATCGACAGCCTGCCGATCGCCGCCGCCCATGTCCTCGAGCAGGCGCGCGACGGTCGTCTGTACCCGGTCTGATTCGACCACGTCGCCCCCCGCATGCCGGTGGAATGGCCCCGGCAGACGCCGGACCTGAACCATACGCCGCCGCAGCGGGCGCTTCAAGCGCGTTCTTCCGAACTCCTGCCGCTCGCGGCGGCCGGATGGCCCGCTTTTCAGCCGGATCGCGTAACCCATGGTGAAGGGCTCGATCACCACTCACTGCCGGCGCCGCCGGCGAATGGAGGACACCATGAAGATCTCGCACCGCTTCGTCATCCTGCTGCTGGCCGCAGTCGGCACCGCATGCGATTCCCCCGCAGGTCCCGCCGCACCGTCAGCCGATATGGTCGCACTGAACGCGTCGAACGCCTCACCGCACATCAACGCTACCGGGACGTTCAATCAGACCGCGATCACGAGTCTCGTGACGAGCCAGGCGGGCCCCAACACCACCCTCGACCAGACATCCTCCGGATGGATCAGCGGGACGCTGGCCGGCTCCTACACCGATGACCTGAAGGTCGTTATCCACCCCAACGGCAACTTCAACGCGCATTTCACGATCCGCTGCGAGTGCACGGTCGGCGGTGAGCAGGGCATTCTGAACCTGGTCGCATCCGACAGAGGCGAGCTGGTGAGCCCGACGCTCGCATCGTTCTCCGGTCGCGCTACCATCACCGGCGGAACCGGTGACCTCGCCGACCTGAAGGGCGTGCTCGCGATCGAGGGAACGATCGATGTGACGACCGGACTGGCGACGTACACGTACTCCGGCAGCATCCACTGACGGGTGCGAACCCCGGAGGCATCGTACGGGTCATGCTCTGAACGGCAGGGCGGCGGGAGTCACGCCGCCCTGTTCGCTGGTCGGGCCCACTGCAGTGACATCACTCGCCAATCATCGGGCCGACAACGGATTACCGCATCTCCGACGGCAGCACGATCCCGAGCCGCGCCCGCTCCGTCCGCCACAGCTCGAGCAGCTCGCGATGGATGTCGGGATGCGCCGCAGCGAGGTTCGTCGTCTCACCGGGATCGTCTTCCACGTTGAACAGCTCGAATGCGGATTCGTCGAACGGCGGCTCCAGCGTGACGAGCTTCCATGGACCGCGACGCACGAACGCGCGGCCCGCATGGAACAGCGTCGTCACATACGAAGCGTCGTGCACCGTCGACGACTCGCCTGCGAGCAGTGCCGCCATGCTCTCGCCCTCCATGGGACGCACGGAGCCTTCGTCCGGGTACGCCGCACCGGCGAGTTGGATGAACGTCGGCGCGAGGTCCATCACGGTGGTGTATGCGTGGCTGATCGATCCGCGCTGCTCGACCTGCGGCCCCGCGATGATCATCTGCGCGGCGATCCCGCCCTCGCGCGTGTACGTCTTGTACCGGCTGAATGGCGCCGCGCCGGCCTGTGCCCACGGCGGGCCGTATGAGATCCACGAGTCCGGCCTGCCCATGTTTTCGTACGAGTTGTCGTAGCGCGGCTGGATGTAATCGACGAAGGGGCCGGTCGAGTAGAAGTCTTCGGAGCCCGCGGCGCCATTGTCGGACATGAACACGATGAGCGTATTGTCGTAGACGCCGCGCTCCTTCAGCCGATCGATCAGGCGACCGATGTGATGGTCGAGGTTCTCCACCATCGCCGCGTAGAGCTCCATCTTCCGCGCCTCGATGCGCCGCTGCTCCGCATCGAGCGAGTCCCACGGAGTGATCGCGTCATTGCGCGGCGGCAGCGTGGCGTCCGCGGAGAGAATCCCCTTCGCCTTCAATCGCTCGAAGTTCCGCTCGCGCAGCACGTCGTAGCCTTCGTCGTAACGGCCGCGATACCGGTCGAGCCACTCGTCGGGCACCTGGAGCGGCCAGTGCGGCGACGTGTACGCGGCGAACGCGAAGAACGGCTGTCCGTCGTCGAGCTGCGACTCCATGAATCCGATCAGCCGATCCGTGAACAGCTCCGTGGTATAGGTCCCCGCCGGATACTCCACCTCCTCGCCGTCCTCGCGATACAGCGACCCGCCCTCGAAGAAGCCGATCGAGTTGAAGTGGTTCGCGGCACCATGCGTGAGCTGATACGAGCGCTCGAACCCGGCCGCGAGCGGACTCTGCTCGCGCGCGTTGCCGAGGTGCCACTTGCCCGTGCTGTACGTATGGTAGCCCGCAGCACGCAGCAGGCCCGGAAACGGCGCCACGCGATCCGACAGGTAGCCCTCGTAGCCGGGGATCCGCGCGAGCGCCGGATCCGGACTCTGCCGCCCCATGCCCGCGACGTGATTGTTGTTGCCCGTCAGCAGCATCGCCCGTGTAGGCGCGCACATCGGCGCAGTGTGAAAGTTCGTGAACAGGATACCGTCCGCCGCGAGCCGGTCGATGTTCGGCGTTCGGATGTCGCTGCCGTACGCGCCGGTGTCCGCGTAGCCGAGGTCGTCGGCGACGATGAGGAGGATGTTCGGGCGATCGTCGCGATCGTCGCGATCGTCGCGATCCTCGTGATCGTCACGATAGTCGCGATCGTCGCGGTCGTGGCGGTCGGCGGCGACGGTCGTGGTGACCGCATCGGCGTCACGGCGCGACACGGCGGTGAGAGCGAATGCGATGAGTGCTGCGACGGCGATGGAAGCAGCAGCTGCTGCGGCAGTCGATCGGGCGCGGAACGCGAGCGTGCGCATGTGGGCCTCTGAGGGCGGGTCTGGAGGTCGGAAGGCTGTGCACAAGGTTTCGCCCGACGCAGGGCGAGCGCAAGTCGCCCGTCAGCACCATGTCCGCTCGATCGCCTCCCGCAGCCGCACGTACCGCGCGTCCGCGCGCAACTGCCCGAGCTCCTGCGGGAAGAAATACCGATAGTGATCCACCGCAAACGAGTCCCAGCTGCGCACGCCTACCATCGCGGCGATCGCTTCGTCGACTTCGCCGAGCGCGGCAAGCACGAGGGCGTGCGAAAACGGGTGCGCGGCCGTATCGATGCGCGCGAGCCGTGCCCCGACTCCCTCCGGATCGCCGGCGCGAGCGCGGATTACGGCGATGACGGCGTGCACTTCCGCATGGCGTGGTGCGCCCCAGGGCGGGACAAGGCCGAGCGCCGTCTCGAGCGCGACCTCCGCCTCGACCGTCCGACCGAGGTGGAAGAGCACCAGGCCTTCCATGAAATGCGCGAGCCCGTACTCCGGCTGGATCTCCCGCGCGCGCACCGCCTCCCTCAACGCCTCGCCTGGCCGGTCGCAGGCGAGGAGTGCCTCGGCTAGGTAGGTGCGGAAAGCGGGTGCGAGCGGGTCCAGCTCGACGGCCCGCTGCTCCGCCACGAGTGCGCCCTCCGGATCTCCACGCAGCAGTCGCAGCCAGCCCAGCCATGCGTGCGCCTCGGCATGACTGGGCGTCAGGTCGATCGCCTTCTCGAGCTCCGCGAGCGCCGCGCTGCCCTGGTGCCGTATGGATCGGATGATGCCGAGCGACGCGCGCGCCTGACCAAGCTCCGGACCGAGCTCCACTGCGCGCAGCGCGGCTTCCATCGGATCCGGGGCCGACGCGAGCGCGCCCTGGTCGTAGAACTCGAGCAGCGACAGCGCATCCGCGAGGCCGGACCATGCGAGCGCGTAGCGCGAGTCGCGTTCGATCGCACGCTGGAAGTAATCGACCGAGCGATGCATCGAGTGCGGTGTGCGCTGATCCAGCAGCGCCCTGCCCTGCACGCAGACGCGATACGCCTCGAGGTCTTCCGTGCGACGTCGTGCCGTGCGACCTCGTGCCGTGCGACCTCGTGCCGTGCGCCGCTGCTCGCCGCTCGTCAGCTCAGTCTCGAGCGCCTGTGCGATGTCGTATGCGAGCTGGCCCTGGAGGTCGAAGATACTCTGCGCGCTGAGCTCGCGATCGTATCGCTCCGCCCAGCGATGCGCGCCGGTCGACGCATCGATCACCTGCACGTTCAGGCGCAGGCGCCCGCCCTCCGTTCGGACACCGCCCTCGACGATCGTACCGGCACCAAGCTCCCGCGCGATCTGCGGGATCGGCCGATCGGCGTCCCGGTAGCGCAGCACGGATGTGCGAGCGATCACGCTCAGCGCGGCGATGCGCGACAGCTCCGTCAGCAGATCATCGTGCAGCCCGACGGCGAACGGCTCTGCCTCGTCGCTGCCGCTGAGATTCTCGAACGGAAGCACGGCAATGGTGTGGATCGGCAGTTGAGTGGCATCGTCCGGCGCGTGTGCGGCCGCAGCGCCGACGGTGGGTCCGTGCGCCCCGTGCTGCCCCTGAATCGCATCGATCAGCGCCTGGAGCTCGGCGTCGGGGCGCGTGCCGAACTCCTCATCGAGCAATCGAACGTGTGCTCTGGCGATGAGCAGCGCCTCCGCCCGCGACCCGGCTTCCGCGAGCGTCTCCATCAGCCGTCGTACGACGACCGAGTCGTACGGGTCGCTCGCCGCGAGGGCCCGCCACCATGCGGCCGACGCCTGAAGATCGCCGCGCTCGACCGCTTGTCGGGCGAGGGCCTCGAGCGCTTTGTGGTACATCCGACGGAGCCGGTCGCGCTCGCGATCCATCCACTGGTCGAACTCGGGCGAGTCACGGATCCAGAACCCGTCGAGGAAGGGGCCGTCGTAAAGCTCGACCGCCCGCAGGTACTCCTTCGCGTCCGTCGCCGCCTCGAATCGTTCGACGTCGCAGGTCAGCTCATCGCCGTTCAAGCGGAGGTCAGTGCCGACGCTGCTGATCACATCACTGCCGAGCTCGCTGCGCACCTGATAGACGCACGACGTCAGCCGATTGCGCGCGACCTTCTCGCCCGCGTCCGGCCACAGCAGCCCCACCAGCTTGCCGCGGCTGAGAGTGCGGCCTGGCGCGGTCGTGAGCAGTGCGAGCAGCCCCAGCGAATGGCGCCGGGAGCTGAGCCCGCGCACGACGCCGTGCTCCGCCTCGACCATCGCTCCGCCGAAAAGCTTCAGTTGCAGCATTCGATTCCGGCTGAGGCGAGAAATACAGGATTGCGATACGCCGCGAGTCGGGTTGCGATTCGGGTTGCCCGCGAGTCTGGATTGCGTCGCGAGTCCGGATTGCGCCGCGAGTCTGGATTGCGCCGCGAGTCCGGATTGCGCCGCAAGTCTGGATTGCGCCGCGAGTCCGGGTTGCGCCGCGAGTCCGGATTGCGCCGCGAGTCCGGGTTGCG
>DATABQ010000157.1:0-3870 GCA_036259495.1 Longimicrobiales bacterium
CTCCCTCCACCGGACTCCGCTGGCGTGAGCGCACTGCACGCGGTCGACAGCGTCACGTATTTCGCGATGACGTTCGAAGTCCGCGACACGACGCTCGCCGGCGCGCCGCTGCTCGGCTTCTATCGGCGATACGGCCGGCTGTCTGCATCCGCGGCAAGTCTGGTGACGCGGCTCCTCGGCGAGGACGCACAGCTCCGCATAGGTGCGCCGGGCACACCGGTGTGGACGGACCTGCTGGTCGGAACGGAGCCGCCGCCGACGCACGCGGAGGATCTGAACCCCGGCGAGTACCGCGCACAGGATGGTCTCAGGTGGACCGGCGCAGCAGCGCCGATCGGCGGCACGCCGTGGGTCGTATGGGTGGGGTACCCTCGAAGCGTCGTCATCGAACCCGCCGTCACGTTCGTCGAACGGATGTCGCCGATTGCGGCGCTGTTCGTCATTGCGGCGATCCTGCTCGCGGCGCTGCTCGGATTCGGCATCGCACGACCGCTGCACGCCCTGACACACGCGGCCGAGGAAATCGCGGCGGGCGATTACGGCCGCCGCGTCGAGCTACGGCGGCGCGACGAGATCGGCCGCCTCGGCGCCTCGTTCAACATCATGAGCAGCCGCGTCGAGGGTGCGCATGACGCGCTTCGCGATGTGAATCAGCTCACGAACTTCGCCCTCTCCGCTGCACGGATCGGCGTCTGGGAGGCGCAGGTGCGCGGCGGCGTCATGACCTGCTCGGACAGCATGGCACTCGTGCATGGCATCTCGCGTGATGACCTCCCCGTCACTTCGGACGAGTTCCTGCGCCTGGTCCACCCGGATGACCGCAGCCGGATGCGCGCACTGCTCCATTCTGAAAGCGCGCGAGACCAGACGTTCGATGTCGAGTATCGTGCGCAGTGGCCCGACGGCTCCGTCCACTGGATCGAAGGGAAGGGACGCGTGAAGCCGGATGAGGATGGCCGCGCGGTGGCGGTGCTCGGCGTAAGCATCGATGTCACCGACCGCCGTTTGCTCGAGGCGCAGTTCCAGCAGGCGCAGAAGATGGAAGCCGTCGGCCAGCTCGCTGGCGGGATCGCCCACGACTTCAACAACCTGCTGACCGCGATCATCGGCCACGGCGACATGCTTATGGCCGAGCTTCCCGAAGACAGCCGTGCACGCGCGGATGTTACCGGAGTCATGAACGCCGCCGAAAGCGCCGCGCGTCTGACGCGTCAGCTGCTCACGTTCAGCCGCCGCAGTCTCCTTCAGCCCGAGGTGCTCTCGCCGAACGATGTCATCGCGCGGACCGAGTCCCTCCTCCGCCGCCTGATCCCCGCCCATATCGACGTCTGTACCGAGCTCGCGGCCGATGCTCCCCCGGTTCGCATCGACCCGTCGCACCTCGAGCAGGTGATCATTAACCTCGCCCTGAACGCGCGCGATGCCATGCCTGGCGGCGGTACGCTTAAGATCGCGACCGAACGCGTTCAGTTCACACCCAGGCCGCATACGGCCGCGCCGGCCGGCATCTGCACACTCATCCGCGTCTCGGACAACGGGATGGGCATGGATGCCGAAACGCGGGCGCACATATTCGAGCCATTCTTCACCACGAAGCCCCCCGGCCAGGGTACAGGCCTCGGTCTGGCGACCGTCTTCGGAATCGTGCAGCAGACCGGCGGCGCCATCGATCTGGAGAGCGAGCCGGGCGAGGGCACCACGTTCCGAGTCTGGCTGCCGGCCGTGGAGGAGTGGTCCGGTGCTCCGGACCGTACGCCTCCGCCGCGACCCGGCACCGGGCACGAGCGGATACTCATTGTCGATGACGACTCTGCGGTCCGCTCCGTTACCTGCAGGATCCTGCGGCGCCTCGGCTACAAGGTAGTGGAGGCCGTGAGTGGTGAGGATGCGCTGCTGAAGCTTGCTGCGGGTGATGCGCTGCCGGATCTCGTCATAACAGACCTCGTGATGCCCGGCATGACGGGTGCCGAGTTGTATCGCGAGCTCACGTTGCAGTATCCGCAGCTGCGAGTCCTGTTCACGTCCGGCTACGCACCCGACAACGTCGGCATGGACATCCGCGTCGCCCTCTTCATCGAGAAGCCGTACACCACCAGCGCGCTTGCTGCCAGGGTGCGCGAAGCGCTCGAGCGCGACGCCGCATGAGCGAGCGGACGCAGAAAACGCCGCGTCCGCAGCGCGTCCGGCTCCGGCTCGCGTGCAGGCGCGGCGTCCTGGCCCGACAGGGGTGCTACAGCTCGGCCATTGCCCGGCCGAACGGCGGATCGCCGTGCGCTGATGGCCGGTACTCCTCGGTCGGGATGAAGTCCGCGTCGGGGTCATTCTCCAGCGATGGCGAGCCGACGCGATAGCCGACCTTACGCAGCGCGTGCGAGATCTCCGACGCATCATCCACCTGCAGATGCATGATCGCGACGCAGTCCTCGCCCCCCCTGAGCGGCGGCACGACCATCCCCGCGATGTTGATCTTCTTCTCGATCCCGATCAGGCGCACGACGCGCGCGAGCTCGCCGGGCCGGTTCGGCATCTGGACCTCGAAGCGACGAGACGGCGTGCGTGCGCCGAACAACTCCGCGAACGCGCGCAGCAGGTCCGTCTCCGTCAGAATGCCGACGAGACGCCCGTCCTCCAGCACCGGCAGGCAGCCGATGCGATGCGAGTACAGCAGCTTCGCCGCATCTTCCACCGGCGTGTCCGGCTGCACGGTGATGATGTCGGTGATCATCAGCTCGCCTACGCGCCGCGTGTGCAGTGCCTGCATCAGCTCGTCGTGCTCGTCCGCCCAGATCGGCGGCATCGCAAGACGGAGGTCGCGGTCCGTGACAATGCCGACCAGTCGCTCTTCCTCGAGGATGGGCAGATGCCGGATGCGATGTGCGCGCGTCATGCTCAGCGCTTCCGCGAGCGTGGTTTCTGGCGACGCCGTGTGGACATGCGACGTCATCCTGCTGCGTACCAGCATGGCAGGACTCCCGGGAAGAGGTGAGCGACGTCTGCGGGGTGGACTCATCCCAAGGTAGCCCGCGCCCGCCGCGAGGGTCAATGGCGCGGGGGCCGGATCGGCTAAATCCTTGTGCGGACGTGTTCTGCAGGAAGGCGTGTGGATGATGACGGCCGGATGATACGGCGGACCTACCGTTCGGGGACATTCTTCACCCCCGAGCCGGAGGAGTCCGATGAGTTCCGTCCCGAAGACCGCAGCGCCCACACTTGCCCTCTTCCAGCCGCCTTACGACCGGCTCTCACCCTGCGGACCGGAATCCGTGCCCGCGCTCGATGACGTCGATTCGTGGAAGGGCCGCGCGATCATATGGCTGCTGAGTGATCGCTCCAATCAGACGCAGTATCTGGAAGCACTCCGCTGCAAGCCTGTAGGTCTCCCGCTCATCGTACTGCTGCCACCGCCAGCTGCAATTCGGAGTGTGCTCGACACGCTCCCTCTGGTTCGGCATCTGACCCCACGCATGATCCTGCCCCATGGGCTGGTCGACACGCCCTACCGCCTGCGACAGATCCTCGCATCCCCACCGCGCGCAGTGCCTGCGACGCTGACCGACTATCTGATTCGGCGCGGCATCGTGCGCAGCCGGAAAGCCGCGCGCGAGTTCCAGCGCATAGTGGAGCTGGCGCCGGATACCCGAAGCATATCCGCGCTGTCGCGACGCATGTACACCTCACGCCGAACACTCGGCCGCCACTTCATAGCGACAGGCATGCCCGTTCCCTCACACTGTCTACACTTCGCGCGACTCTTCCACGTCGCGCTCCAGCTCCAGATCGACGAATCAGCTGTCTTCCGCATCGCCTCTCGCTTCGGTTACTCCGATGGATTCACAATGAGCAATCAGATGAAGCGTCTCCTGGGACACC
>DATABQ010000158.1:0-6338 GCA_036259495.1 Longimicrobiales bacterium
CATCGGCGAACTCCTGATGTCGGGGGTATGAAACGGATACGATGGTCCGGCCTTGCCGGCAAGGTCGCGCCGGGTCGTCAGCAGTCGTCAGGGATCTACGTCGAACAGCAGCTGCATCCCCGCCTCGAGATGCTCTGCAATGTGGCAGTGCAGCATCCACCGGCCCGGATTCGACAGCTCCAGCAGCAGCTCCACACTCATGCCGACCGGCACGAGCACGGTGTCCTTCCACACATGGTTCTCCGTCGGCACGCCATTGACCGACAGCACGAGAAACCGCTGGCCGTGAATATGGATCGGGTGCTGCATCGCATGCAGTGAATGCCGTTCGTTCCGGAGCCGGACACGCACGACATCGCCGACACGGTACTGCCGCGATATCTCGCGGTTCTCCGCACCCGTCGCGACGTCACGCAGCACCCACCGGACCGTGCGGGAAGTGGGGAGCCAGTCCATCATCGGCATGGTCCCCGCCCACTCCACGGGATTGAAGTACAGCGTGTCGAGTCGCATGAGCTGTGTCAGCGCGAACGGCAGCCCCCGGTCCTCCAGCATCAGCTGCAGGTCCAGTTCCGGCTGGTCGTCGAAGTACTCGCGGTAACGCTCGACATCGGCGGCGACATCGTCGTGCCGCCGGAGCGTGCTGAACGCGGCGCTCAGGTCAGGCGTTGCCGGTGCGGTCGAGACATCGACGCTGCCCAGCGTATCGACCATGGGGAAGAACGCGCCTGCCATGTGATCGATCGCCTGCACTCGATTCGTGAGCGCCGACTGACCTGCCCGCTCGAACTGCACGTCGACAACGTAACGCTCCGCCGGCGCCAGCACGACGCTCTCCACCCACTCCTCGCGCTCGAACCGACTCACATCCGAAGCGACCACTTTCATGCGGGCGGCATCGAACGAAATGTTGAACGTGCGCGTATTCGACGCGTTCGTCAGATGAAAGCGCACCACCTCGCCCCTGCGCACGTCGAGTGACCAGCGCGGCTCGCCATTGACGAGCAGAACGTTCCCGAACCGTCCCATGATGGCGAAGTTGGCGGCCTCCTCACCGTACGGCATGAGGCCGTTCTCACCGAGGAGGATATCATCGAGCATCAGGACCTCCTCACGATGGCTCGGGCCGTAATAGTCCGGTGCATCCGGCCGTACCATCAGATTGCCGTACAGTCCGAGGTCCTGCTGTATGTCCTCGCGATGATGAGGGTGATACCAGTAAATCCCGGCGTCGGGGAAGTGGATGGTGTAGCGGAACGACTCGCCGGGCGCGACGGGGTCCTGCGTGACGTGGGGGACTCCGTCGAAGCGGTTGTCGAGCCGGATGCCGTGCCAGTGCACCGCAGTCTCGTGAGGCGTCGAGTTGTGGAAGTCGACCGTGATCGTCGATGCCTGACTCACCTGGATGAGCGGCCCGGGATACTGGCCGTTGAAGCCGTACATGAGGATGTCGCGGCCCTTGAGCGAACGCCGAACGAGTCCTGCGGTGAGATCGATGGTGTCGCCATCAGTCACGTGCAGAAACTCGCGCGGTCGCGCGAACGGCACGGCAGATGAGTCGGTCGCCTCCGGGAGGAACGGCGAGACGTCCGGCGTGAGGTGCTCTATCCCCATCCCGGACATCGGGATGCGCGCGTCGTGGGGCGGCATGCTCCAGCCATCGCTCGCGCCGTGTCCGTCGTGGCCGGATTCGTCCGGTGGTGGCCCGGTCGCGATGAAATGCGGATCGCGCATGCGCGTGCTCGGAGAGAGACCGCGGAGAACCACGGGGCCGGTCCGATCGCTGACGCTATCCGAGGGCTCCGCCGTCACGAGCAGATAGAACTTGTTGAGCGCGACCTCGCCCCCGACGGTCCGGCCGTTCTGCACGGCGCCGAGCTTCGTGAGCGGCGCGAGGTTGGGCGGTGCGGCCCAGGCTATGTAGGTGGTGAACGCACCCAGCGTGCGCGGATCCGGCAGCCCGTCGATGAACAGCGTGGTGCGGAAGCGGTGGCGACCGTCGCGAGTGACAGCCGTTCCGAACGGTGATGGCGGCGGCGCCAGCTGCACGACTCCCGTGGCCCTGCCGAACAGATCCGGTCGCGCGATGAGCTCCACGCAGTAAAGGTCGGTGCTCGGCGCGCTGCCCGGAGTGAAGTCCGCAGGATCGGAGGGACAGAAGTCCACCACTCGCGCTGTGTCAGCTACCGTGAGAGAGTGTGGCTTCGCATCGGCCGTCGCCACCTGCGAATGGGCGGGTGCGCATGCGCTCGCAGCGCACAGCAAGGCTGCGAACATCGGAAAGATCTCTCTCATCGATGCATCATTCGCGGCGCGCTCGGTGTCGCTGCGATGGCCGGGGCGTCATTCAGCCCGATCGACAACGAACACATTGCGCTGCGCCGTCGGCACAACCACGACATCCAGGATGTTGACGTGCTCAGGGAGCCCCGCCACGTAGCACACCGTGTCGGCGACATCATCGCCCGACAGCGGCCGGAACCCGCGATAGACCTGATCCGCGCGTTCACTATCGCCGCCGAAGCGCACGACGGAGAACTCGGTTTCCACGAAGCCCGGATCGACGCTCGACACACGGATCGGCGTACCCTGTACGTCGAGGTTCATGCCTTCCGTCAGCGCCCGTACGGCATGCTTCGTCGCGGCGTACACATTGCCGCGCGGATACGTCATGTGCCCGGCCGTGCTGCCGATGTTGATGATGTGGCCGCGCCCGAGGCCTATCATCGCGGGCAGCAGGGAACGCGTGACGTTCAGGAGACCCTTCACATTCGTGTCGATCATGCGGTCCCAGTCATCGGGATCCCCGTCCTGCACGAAGTCGAAGCCGGCGGCCAGGCCTGCATTGTTGACGAGAACGTCGGGCACGGCCCCGCGGTCGACGAGCGTTGAGGCAGCTGCGTTCACGGCCGCCCGGTCACGGACATCCACGGTCTGCAGCTCGACGGTGGTTTCGTTAGCGCCGGTCAGCTCGCGCGCCAGCTGTTCGAGGCGATCGAGCCGCCGCGCCCAAAGAATGAGATTCGCGCCCTCGCGCGCGAAGCGACGTGCGCATGCCGCGCCGATGCCCGAGCTGGCGCCCGTGATCAGAACCCGCCTGCCTGCGATCCGCGTCATCCCGCTCCGATATTCGTGAAGGTGAGGTGCAATCATAAAGGCGGCCCGGGTTGTTGCGCGAGGGCGATCGGCTGCGCATCGTTCCAGTCTACCATCAGCAGAGAGACCATCATGACGCAGACGAGTGCGCCCATCGTACGTGCCGCAGCGGCCGTGGCCGCGACTGTTTTCCTGATCCCGTCAGCCGCACGTGCGCAGGCAGGCGCGCCCATCGGGCATCCGGCGTTCGATTCCGCGTACCACGCCTGGCAGGAGGGATCCTACACGGACGCACTGGCGGGTCTCGGCCGCCTGCTGGACGGACCTGATGCGCATCGGTTTCTCGAGCCCGCTGCGCTGCTCACCGGTGAGCTGTTCGAGACCGCCCAGGTCGCGATCGACGGGCGTCAGGCAGGCTGGTCTGCTGACGGAAGCTACATCAGCTGGGAGACCGGCTCGGGCGCCGATCGGCGCGCGCACATTGCGCCTGTGCAGAACGGGCGTCCGGGCGCCGCCGTTGCGCTGGCCGGTCACTCGCCCGTGTTCGATGGCGGGGGCAACGTCTTCTTCATTGCGATCCGCGAAACGCCCGAGCTGGCAGAGGCACGTGCAGCTGTGGCGGCCGCGGTCGACCGTCGCGATGCGTTCGACGCACGGACCCGGGTGTCCCGGCTGGAGGAAGCCGGTGCGCAGCTGATGTCCCGCGATCTCGCCACGGGCCGGGAGTCAGTCGTGGATCTCGGCGGTATCGTTCCTCAGGCGATGGTGGTCCGCGAGAGTGACGGAGCGCTGCACGTTTTCGGAGCGCCCGCCGATGCGGGCAACACCAATCACCTGTATCGCATTACAAACGGGGCACCGGAGCAGGTGACCACTGCAGACGGACCAAAGCGCGATGCAGTGTTCCTTACGGGCGACCGGCTGCTCTACGTCATCGATCGCGAGAGCTTCGCGATTCAGGACCTCGTCACGGGCAACGTGGCCGCACACGATGGCTCGCAGGTCGCGATCTCAGGCGACCGCAGCACCGTCGCATTCGTGCGCGAGGACGGGAGTGATAACGTCATCACGATCCTGCT
The DNA here is from genome assembly GCA_036259495.1 of Longimicrobiales bacterium. Classification (GTDB taxonomy): domain Bacteria; phylum Gemmatimonadota; class Gemmatimonadetes; order Longimicrobiales; family RSA9; genus SH-MAG3. Next base: position 4,176 of record DATABQ010000158.1, read on the forward strand.
CGCGGATGGATCCGCCGTCGATGCCGTACGCCGCACCGATGACATCGCGAATCCGGCGCTGTCGTCCGGCGGCACCCGTGTGGTCTATCAGATGATGCCGCGCGAAGACTGGGAGCTGTACGTGAAGGACGTGAGTGCAGATACGGAGGTCCGCCTCACGCGCGAGATCCAGCACGACCTGTTTCCCCGGTTCGCCGGCGAGGACCATGTCCTGGCCGTGATGGGAGAAGGGCGGCACCGGCGCTCGTACCTGTACGACCTCGCCACCGGTGAGCGCACGCGGCTGTTCCACAACAACACCGTTCGCACGGTTGCACCGGAGTACGAATGGGTGCTTTCGCCCGATGGCCGGAGCGTGCTGATCGTGGCGGAGCGCGATGGCGATACCGTCTCACCGGAACGCGGCGTCTACGTGATGAACCTCGACCGGCGCGTCGATCTGCCCGCACTTCGTTCACGGGTGAGTGAGCAGCTCGCCGCGGAACATGCCCTCAATGACCGCGCACGCGAGCTGTTCGCCGGGATCGAGGAGCCGGTACGCGCAGCCGTCGCCGATGTTTCTAAGGATCGTATCTACCAGTATGAGCACGACCTCTATCAGTTCGGCTCCAAGCACATCAACCAGCCGGGAAATGCGAAGGCGATCGAGTACCTGGCCGCGAAGCTGCGCGAGTTCGGCTATGAGCCGGAGCTGCAGTGGTTCGACGCGCGCGGTGTGCGCACGGCCAACGTCATTGCTGCGTTGCCCGGCACGGTCCACCCGGACGTGCTCTACACGGTGAGCAGTCATTTCGATTCCGTCGAGCGCGGTCCGGGCTCCGACGACAACACGAGCGGCACTTCGGCTCTGCTCGAGGCTGCGCGCGTCCTCTCGACACGACCGCAGGCAGCAACCATTCACTTCGCGTTCTTCACGGGCGAAGAGGCGGGCCTGCTGGGCAGCCGCGAGTATGTACGCCGCGCGGTCGAGAATCAGGACCTGCTCGTGGGCGCTTTGAACAACGACATGGTCGGCTACGCGAACGATCAGCGTCTGGACAACACGATCCGCTATTCCAATGCAGGCATTCGCGACATACAGCACGGCGCCGCCATCCTGTTTACGGACCTGATCACGTACGACGCGAAGTACTACAAGAGCACGGATGCCCACGCGTACTACGATGCATACGGCGATATCGTGGGCGGCATCGGCAGCTATCCGATTCTCGGTAACCCGCACTACCACCAGACACACGATATCCTCGAGACCATCAATCATCAGCTCGTCGCAGAAGTCTCGAAGACCACGGTCGCGACGCTGATCCAGCTCGCAAGCTCGCCGTCGCGTGTGAAGAACGTGACGGTGTCCCGCAGCGGCGACGCAGTGCGCGTGACCTGGGACGCGCTGCCGGAAACGAACGTGACGAGTTACGTCGTGGAGTGGGGGCCGGTCGGCGGCCAGGCGCGCTGGTCCGCGCGCGTCACCGGTACTGTCGCGGATATCGCGAACGTGCCGCAGGGCGATGAGATCAGGGTGGCAGGTGTCAATGAGCGCGGCGCGCTCAGCTGGGACTGGGCCCGTGTCGGGCCACAATGACGAGCGCGGCGCGCCCAGCTAGGATTGGGCGCGTGTCGCGGGGCGCACACCGCCGCGAGTGTGCACATACCGGCGGCGTGGGGCTGTACCACCGCGCCGCATTCACAGCCAACAGTGGTGAGGGTGCCCGCCCGCGGCGCTATCGCCAGCCCGACCGGGCCCACAACCACGTCAGCTGCGTGTCATGATGAGCGTCTGCGTCGGGAATGCGAACTCGATCCCTGCCGCCTCGAACGCGCGGTGAATCTCCAGATTAATGGCCTGCTGGAGATCCATATACAGCGTGTAGTCCGGGCTCAGCACGTAGTAGACCGATTCGAAGTTCAGTGAGAAGTCGCCGTACGACAGGAAATGCGAGCGGTCGAAGCGAGCCTGTTCCTGTGCCTCGACCGCCGCACGGACCAGCTCGGGAATCCGCTGCAGCTTCGCCCGCGGCGTGTCATAGGTCACGCCGAGTGTGAAGACGACGCGTCGTTCGTACATCCGCTTGAAATTGCGAACGCGCGCAGAGAGCAGATCGCTATTGGCGAACACGAGCTGTTCACCGGAGATGCTCCGGACCCGGGTTGTCTTCAGTCCGACGT
>DATABQ010000159.1:0-4833 GCA_036259495.1 Longimicrobiales bacterium
ATACGACGTCATGTCGAGCCAGCCGGTGTTCAGCGCGAAATCCGTCGAGGCCAGGAAATACAGGTATTTGCCGGACGCGTCCCACGCGGGGGAGAGCGCATCGGAGTAACCGTCGGTGACCTGCCGGATGCGACCGTCCTCGATCGAGTAGACGAAGATGGCGTGCAGCAGGTTCGGCAGGCGCTTGGCGTACGCGATCCAGCGGGAGTCCGGACTCCACACGGGATCGACGGAGCGCTCCGGCACCATGTACGTGTCGGTATCGACATGCGTCGCATTTCCGCTCTGCACGTCCACCACCCACAGCCGCAGGTCCGTGTCCGTGAACAGAATCTTGCGCGAGTCGGGAGACCATTGCGGCGTGTAATAGAACTTGGGGTCCGGCAGCGTGATGATGCGTCGCTCGCCGAGACCGTCCTGCGGAGCAATCACGAGCTGGTATTCGCCGCTCTCATCCGTGAAATACGAGACCCACTGACCATCGGGTGACCACGACGGCGTGCGATCCGCTACGCCTGATGTGCGGGTCAGATTGCGCCAGTCGCCGCGGCTGCTGTCGAGCGGCACGGTGAAGATGTCGCCGCGTGCTTCGAACACTGCGCGCACGCCGGTCGGCGAGAGCTGCGCGTTCGTGAGACGGTTCGCGACGTTTTCCCAGCGCGGCATGAGCCACGGGAAATCGCCGCGCGCGGAGATGTCCACTCGTTGTGAACGGCCGTTCGACGGATCGAGCGTATGGATCCAGCCAGCCTGCTCGAATACGAGCGTACGGCCGTCCGTGTCGAGGTTCTTCACGTCGAAATCGGTGAAGTGCGTGACCTGCGCCATCTGCTTCGTGCCCGTGTCGTACGACCACACGTTCATCGCCCAGTCGCGGTCGGAGAGGAAGTAGATGACGTCGCCGACCCACACGGGATCCTGATCGTTGCTGCCATCCCACGGGCGCACTTCCTCGAGATCGTAATCGTCCATGTCGAGGATCCAGATCGGCCGGTTCTGGCCACCGCGGTAGTTGCGCCATTCGTCTTCCCACGGCGACACCATGCGGTACGCGAACCGCTGCCCGTCTGGCGAGAACGAGCCCTGATCGGCGCGTGGCATCGGCAGCTCGGCCGGGACTCCGCCGTCGATGCTCACCGACCAGAACTTCTGCCCCGAAGGCGCGTTCGTGCGCGACGATGAGAAGACGACGCGCCCGCCGTCGCGCGTCCAGCCCTGCACGCCGTCGTTACCCGGATGCCACGTCAGCCGACGCGGCGCGCCGCCCGCCGACGCCACCACATACACGTCCGTGTTGCCCCCGTACTGCGCACTGAACGCGATCCACCGCCCATCAGGCGAGAACGATGGCCGCGTTTCCTGGCCTTGGAAGCTCGTCAGCCGCGTCGCCGTGCCCCCGCTTCGCGCGACTACCCAGATGTCGTTGCCATACTCGAATGCGATCTGCGTGGCGCTCATCGTGGGCTGTCGCAGCATTCTCGTTGGTTCGCCGTTCTCCCCAAGCCCGGCGGTCACGGGACCGAGCGACTGCGCGGAGACAGGCGCCGCGAGGAGCAGGCTCATGGCGGACAGGAGACCGAGGCGGACGCCTCCGAGGCGTGGGATGCTCATGTTTTTTCGGGTGTGAGGCGAGGAGAAACGCGGCTGTGCCGTTGCGTGGTACGTGAACGGAAAATGGCCGACCGCACGGCTCCGGGCAAGGCTGGAGGCGACACAGACGGATTCAGGGTCCGACATCGGCGCGTGAAGCGGCCGACACCGAACCCTGAATGCACTCCGCGGTGCGACCGGGAGCCTACGCCACGGCTATGAAGCTCGTGCCTTCCTCCCAGCCCTGCTCGGTCAGGACACGACGGATCTCGTCGCGGCCGTTCGGCTGACCGACAGCGGCCACCACCAGTGCTCCGTTGTACGTGCCCACGTTCTCGGGCGCGATAACGGGCGCATCGTGGATCATCTGACCGATCTTGCGCGGATCGAGCTCGACGAACGCGCGGACCGGCACGTCCTGTGACTGGAGCTCGAGCGCGAACGCCTTGCCGACCGGTCCCGCACCCCAGACGACGACGCCGTCGTGACCGTTCAGGATGGACGCCTTCAGGTAGTGGACCTTGCAGCGGCGGAACGCGTCCTCGCTGTAGCGCTCGTGGCTGCGCGACGTGCGGTCGGGCCGCTCGCGCCAGCGCAGCAGGATCTCGGGTACCTTGGCCAGGCGGATACCGGCGCGCCAGAGGCGGAAGACGAGGTCGTAATCCTCGGGCCACTCCTGGTCACGATAGCCGCCGACCTTCTCGAGCACCTCGCGGCGGATCGCCAGCGTCGGATGAGCGATCGGGCACTCGACGAAGATGTCGCGAACGATGTCGTCGTGTTCGACGAGCGTATTGATCCACGCCTCGTAGCGCTGCGCGCCCCCCTGGACCTCCTGGCGCGGGAAGTAGCGCACGAGTGTGCCGCACGCGCCGATGCCGGGATTCGCATCGAGCAGCTCGACCTGCTTGCTGATGCGGTTGGAGTACGCGACGTCGTCGGCGTCCATGCGCACGAGGATGTCACCCTTCGCTGCCTTGACCGCACGCTGGAGCGCGGCAACGATGCCTTTCGCCTTCTGCGTGATGACATGCACGCGCGGGTCCTCGGCGGCCCACGCCTTCAGGATCGCGGGGGTTTCGTCGGTCGAACCATCATCGACGGCGACCACCTCGATGTTCTGGAAGCTCTGCGCCTGGATCGATGCGATCGTGTCCGGCAGATACTGCTCCGCATCGCGGCACGGCAGCAGAATCGATACGCGCGGCTGCCCGCCGGCCGGGGCGTTCAGGAGACCGCTCCGGCTCGGGTCTTTGCCGTCTCGAGTGCGTCGCGCAGGTAGCGCGCAGTGTGACTGTTCTTCACTTTGATAACCTCCTCGGGTCGTCCCATCGCCACGACGCGTCCGCCCTCGTCGCCTGCTTCGGGACCCATGTCGATGATCCAGTCCGCCGCTGCGATCGCATCGACGTTGTGCTCGATGACCACCACCGTGTGCCCGCTCTCCGTGAGCCGGCGCAGCACGCCGATCAGCTTGCGTACCTCGCCGCCGGAGAGCCCTGTGGTGGGTTCGTCGAGAATGTAGACGCGGTGTCCGCGTTTCCTGTGCGCGCCGATCAGCTCGCGCGCGATCTTCAGCCGCTGCGCCTCCCCGCCCGACAGCGTCGGTGCGGGCTGGCCCAGCCGAAGATATCCGAGCCCGACCTGCTGCAGCTGCCACAGCATCTGGCCGAGCCTGTCCTCGCGAATGAAGAAGCGGATCGCTTCGTCGATCGTGAGGTCCAGCACCTGACGGATGTTCAGGCCCTTGTACTTTACGTCGAGTGTCTCGCGCCGGTAGCGCGCGCCGCCGCACATGTCGCACGGCAGGAACACGTCGGCGAGGAACACCATCTCGATCTGAACGACGCCCTCGCCCTGGCAGTCCTCGCACCGGCCGCCCTTCACATTGAACGAGAAGTGGCCGGGCCCGTAACCGCGCTGCTTCGCAAGCGGCTGCTCGGCGAAGATTGCGCGGACCTGATCGAACGCCTTGATGTACGTCACGGGATTCGAGCGATGCGACTTCCCGATCGGCGCCTGATCGACGAGCACGACTGCGTCGATCGTCGAAAGACCCTCGATGTCGTCATAGTGTCCAACGACCTCGCCGAGGTGACGTTTCGCAGTGGTATCGCCATCGGCGAGTCGCGCTTCGAGTGCTCGATACAGCACGTCGTGCACGAGCGTGCTCTTGCCCGATCCGCTGACACCCGTTACGACCGTCATCTCACCCAGCGGAACATCGATATCGACGCTCTTCACGTTGTGCTGGCGCGCGCCGCGGAGCCGCAGCCAGTTCCGCGTGGGCCGTCGCCGCGATTGAGGCAACGGCGTCTCCCGCCCCGACACGTATCGGCCAGTGGCGGTGTCCGCGTCCGAGAGCGCAGTGTAGCTGCCTTCGAAGACGACCGTGCCGCCCTTCTCGCCGCTCCCCGGCCCCATCTCGATGACGTGGTCCGCGGCGGCGATGGCTGCCGGATCGTGTTCGACTACTACGACGCTGTTGCCGCGGTCGCGGAGTGCGGCGAGGAGGGCGAGCAGACGGTCGGTGTCCCGCGGGTGGAGGCCGATCGTGGGCTCGTCAAGCACGTACAATGTATCCATCAAATGCGATCCGAGCGAATTGGCCAGACCGATCCGCTGTGCCTCGCCGCCGGAGAGCGTGCGCGCCTGTCTGTCGAGCGACAGGTAGCCGAGGCCCACGTCGTCGAGAAACGACAGGCGCGCGCCCAGCTCGCGAGCGATCGGCCCCGTCACGCCGTGCTCCTGCGGTGTCAGCGGCTCCGCCGTGCCTCCCGCAGTCAGGTCCTCCAGCCAGCCGCGCAGCCGCTGAATCGGCAGGCGCGATGCAGTGCCGATGTCCATGCCGCCTACACGCACGTGCAGCGCTTCGCCGCGCAGGCGCGAGCCGTGGCAGGCGGCACACTCGAGCGCGCTCTGGTACTGCCGCAGGAAGACGCGGATGTACTGCTTGTACCGCTTCTTCTCGCGCGACTTCAGGAACGGGACGACTCCCTGGAACCCGCGGCGCTTCCCCCTGATCACCTCATCGCGGAACGCCTTCGGCAGGTCGCTCCATGGTGCGGTGGCGGAGACGCCCTTCTCCTTCGCGAACGCAAGCAGCTTCGTGCGGTACCGCTTGTAGCGCGGCTTCTCCCACGGATCCACCGCCCCCTCCTTCAGCGTACGCGACGGGTTCGGCACGATCAACGCCGCATCGTACTCGAGCGTGGCGCCGAAGCCGGTGCACGCCGGGCACGA
>DATABQ010000160.1:0-5797 GCA_036259495.1 Longimicrobiales bacterium
GAGTGCGCCGGCGCTGCTGCTGGTCGTAGTCTACGGTCTGCTGTGGCAGCGCATATCGGGCTTCAGCGTCATTGGCGGCCGCTACCTGAACGAGCGGCTGGTGCTCGCCGGCGATCCCGCCGAGCGCGCGCGGATGGACCGGCTGATCGAACACCGTCATCTGGAATCCATGCTGATCGACATGGTGCGCGGCGCCGTCATCACCACGCTCGCACTCGCGGCCGGCGTACCGATTCTCCGGATTTCGCTGACGTACTGGGCGCTGCCGGACATCGCAGCGACGCTCGCGGTATCCGTGGCAGCGGTTGCAGTCCTCGCGGGGACGGCCCCGCTTTTCGCCGACTCGGCACGCGGTCGCATATTCCTGCTGGTGGGGCTCGCGGCAGGTACCGTCCTGCTGGTGATCCAGTGAAGCGCCTCCCGCGGTCGGTCCGCTGGCGCGTATTCCTGCGATCGTTCGCGATCCAGGGCTCGTGGAACTATCGGACGCTCCAGGGCTCCGGCTTCGCGTATGCGCTGATGCCCGTGCTGCGGTACGTCCATGGCGATACGGACCGGCTCCAGGAGTCGGTCATCAGACACAGCACGCTGTTCAATGCGCATCCGTACCTCGCCGGCATCGCACTCGGTGCGGTCGCGCGCATGGAGATGGACGGTGAGGACCCCGTCCTGATCGAACGTTTCAAGACCGCCCTGCGCGGCTCGCTCGGCACGCTCGGAGACCGCATCATCTGGGCGGGTTGGCGTCCAGCGTGCGTGCTGCTCGGAATGGTCGTGCTGCTTGCGACCTCTTCGGCGATCGCCGGCGTGACATCGTTTCTGATCGTCTATAACGCCGGTCATCTCGGGCTGCGCTGGTGGGCCCTGCGTGTCGGCTTCGACGGCGGGCGGTACGTGGCCGAGCGGCTGCGGGACAATCCGCTCACCCGCTGGCACCGCATCGTCGTTACAACTGCGGCGTTCCTCCTCGGCACAGCGCTGCCGTTGATCGCTGCCGGGGAGTTCACGGAGAACCAGGTCTCGCTCCCGTGGCTCGGCGCGCCTGCCGCGGCCGCGGTGATCGGCTGGTTCGCCGGCACATCGATTCGGACACCGGCACTCATTCTGCTCGCGGCCGTTACGGTCGCGGGATTCCTCGTGCACCTGGTTTCATGAGCGCAACCTGCGACTTCGAACGGACTGTCACGATCGCCAACAGGCATGGACTGCACGCGCGTCCGGCCGCGGAGTTCGTCAAGCTCGCGGGCACGTTCAACTCCGACGTCACCGTGACACGTGAGGACATCGACGTGAACGGCAAGAGCATCATGGGCATGATGATGCTGGCCGCGGAGTTCGGCACCGAGATCACGATCCGCGCGAGCGGAGATGATGCCCCGGCGGCCGTCGAGGCGCTCGTCGAGCTGGTGTCCACACGATTCGGCGAGGACTGATGAAACTCGTGCGCGACGGGATCCCCGCTTCACCAGGCATCGTGGTCGGTCCGGCCTACGTGCTGCGGTGGGAGATACCGCGCGTGCCGCACATCACCGTGGATGCCGATGGCGTGGAGGCCGAGGTCGAGCGGTTCCACGAGGCGCGCACATGGGCGCAGGCGCGCATCCGTGAGATCCAGCAGCAGACGGTGGAGCGGCTCGGCCACGTGGAGGCGCAGATCTTCGAGCCGCAGATCATGATGCTCGATGATGGGGACCTCGTCGACGGCACCGTCACCTATATCCGCGAGAATCACCTCTCCGCCGCGCGCGCATTCGAGCTGCGCATGCTCGAGTTCCATTCCGAGTGGTCGCGCAGCGGCCATCCGATGATCATGGACCGGATCAACGATCTGACGGACGTGCAGATGCGGGTGATCCGGCGCCTGCTCGACATCGCCGATCCCGAGCTCAACCTGAGCGAGTTCGACGAGCCGGTGATCCTCGTCGCCCGCGATCTCACACCGACGATCACGGTGCAGCTCGATCGCGACCGCATCCTCGGGCTCGCAACGGATGCAGGCACCCGCACCTCCCACTCCGCGATCCTCGCACGATCGCTGAATCTGCCGGCGGTGGTCAGTCTCGGCGATCTGGCGGAACGCGTGCAGACGGGCCAGCAGATCGTGCTCGACGGGCGCGCAGGGCGCGTCATCGTGGAGCCTGCGGCGTCCGAGAAGCAGGTCTATCGCGATCGCGACATCCGCATCCGTGAATGGGAGCAGGAGCTGATGCTGCTCGCGCACCTGGATGCCGTCACGCCGGATCAGCAGGCGGTTCAGCTGCGCGCGAATATCGACCTGCCGGGCGAGGCGAAGTCCGCGCGCAGTCATGGCGCACGCGGCATCGGGCTATACCGCACCGAGTTCTTCGTCGTCGGCCGGAGCACGCCGCCCGAAGAGGAGGAGCAGTACCGCTGCTACAAGGAAGTGCTCGACGTCTATCCTGATGAGGCGGTGTTCATCCGCACGTTCGATCTGGGCGGCGACAAGTTTCCGCTGTTCCTGCACATGCCGCCGGAGGAGAACCCGTTCCTCGGCTGGCGAGCGATCCGTGTGTGTCTCGACATGCCCGACATGTTCCGCGCACAGCTGCGCGCGATGCTCCGCGCCACCGCGCACGGCGACGTGCGTATCATGCTCCCGCTCGTCAACGAGCTTTCGGAACTGGAGCGGAGTCGGCAGCTGCTCGATGAGGAAGCGGCGAAGCTCACGGCGGAAGGCATTCCGTTCAACAGCGGGTACAAGCTCGGGATCATGATCGAGACGCCGGGCGCCGCGCTCACTGCGCCCGAGCTTGCGAAGCATGCCGACTTCTTCTCGATCGGCACGAACGACCTGGTGCAGTATACGCTCGCCGTGGATCGCGGTAACGCGCGGCTGGCACCGCTCTACAACCCGTTCCATCCGGCCGTGGTGCGCCTGCTCGACAAGACTGCGCGCGCCGGCGGGGCCGCCGGCATCGAAGTGAGCGTGTGCGGTGAGCTCGCCAGCAATCCGCTCGGCGTGTTCATGCTGCTCGGCCTCGACATCACGGCGCTCAGCGTGGCGCCGTCGGCGTTACCGGAGGTAAAGAAGGTGATCCGCACCGTGCCGGCATCGGAGGCGCGCACCGCCACGGCCGCAGCGCTCGAGGCGTCGACGCCCGATGAGGTGGTTGCGATCCTCACGCACGGCATCTCCAAGTTCCTCGACCTGTCACTGTTCTCCGGGCGATGGAATCTCGCACCGGAATCCGAGCGATGAGATTTCGTGTACGATCAGGGCACGTGAGGACCGGGTGCGGGTATTCCACGCGTAGGCTGCGCACGTTCCAGGCGGAGGAAGCATGATCGAAGTGAAGGTACAGAGCCTCGGCCTGGATCGGTCGTCGAACACTCCTGTGGTCATCCTTCAGGAGGAGGACGGCACACGTGTGCTGCCGATCTGGATCGGACCGGGCGAGGCGAGTGCCATCGCCATGGAGCTCGCGGGCATGAAGTTCTCACGTCCGCTCACACACGATCTGTTCGCCTCAGTCATCACCGGTCTGGGCGGCGCGCTCCAGCGTGTGATGATCACGAAGGTCGTCGACAACACCTATTTCGCCGAGCTCATCATCCAGCGCAATTCGGAGTTGATCAGCGTCGACGCGCGCCCGTCCGACTCGATCGCCATCGCACTCCGGATGTCGGCGTCGATCTTCACGACCGAGGACCTGCTCGAGAACACATCCATCGAGATCACCGATGCTTCCGAGCACGACTTCGTCGAGGAGCCGGGCGAGGAGAAGCCGCCGGAGGGGGCCGCAGGACTCACTCCGGAGCAGCTGCGGGAATATCTGCGCCGCATGAACCCGGAAGATTTCGGACGCTTCAATCCATGAAGTCTGCATACGTGCTGCCTCTGCTGGCCGCGGCGCTCCTGTTCACAGGAGGGCAGGCCGCGGCGCAGCAGCCGGCAGGCAGCATCTCCGGCACGATCACGGGCCCGGACAACGCCCCCATCGCCAATCAGACCGTGGTGCTGCATCGTGTGCAGGCCACGACCGGTGCGACCGTGGCCGAAACGATGACCGCGGGGGACGGCAGTTTCACGCTCTCGATCCCCGGCATCGCGGATACGACAGCGCTCTACTTCGTTGCGACACGGTACGAGGGCGAGCTGTACATCGGTCCTCCGTTTCGCGCGGGCGAACAGGTGAGCGAAGCGCAGGTCATACAGGTGGGCGTTCCCGGAACCTCCGCAACGGCCATGCTCGAGGGGGGCGGAACCGTACTGCCGCAGCCGGTCGGCCGCGCTGCGACGAACCGTAACTGGCTCCTGCTGGCGATTCCGCTGGTGGGTGTCGCCGCTGTGGCGATCTACGCACTTATCCCGCGCAGCCACGTACCGCGGGATCGTGCGCTGCTGATTCGCATCGCCGAACTGGACGAACGCATGAGCAGCGCGCAGCATGATCAGCGCGCGCCGCTGTTCGAGGAGCGATCGCGCCTCACTTCACAATTGCGGGCGCTCTGACATGGCGGCAACCGCTACCGAGGCCATCGTCCTCCAGTCGTTCCCATACGGCGAGACCAGCCGCATCGTGCGTCTGCTGACGCGCACGGTGGGCGTGCACTCCGCGATTGCGAAAGGCGCGCTGCGTCCGCGCAGCCGCTACGCGATGATGGAGCCTTTCGCGGAAGGCGCCGCCACTCTTTACATACGCGACACGCGCGATCTCCAGACGCTCGGCGGCTTCGATCTGACCCGCAGCCGTCAGGGCCTCGGCCGCGACCTGCTTCGCTTCGGCGGCGCGTCACTCATTGCGGAGCTGGTGCTGCGGACGGCAAGCGAGGAGTCGAATCCGGAGCTGTATGACGTCGTCGCCTCTGGCCTGGACCGGCTGCTCGGTGTCGAGCCCGATGCCCTCGAGGTCAGTGTCCTCGCCGTGACGTGGCACCTCATTGCAGAGCTTGGATTCACGCCCGTTCTCGATTGCTGCATCGTCTGCGGCCGCGGAATCGATCCGGCAATCGATGCGATGTTCGACTACGCCGCCGGCGGTCTCCGCTGCGACGGCTGCGCTGCCGGTCTGCCGGGCCGTCGCATCCCCCCGCGTGCCCGCGCTGCGCTCGCCGAGTTCAGTTGCGGCCGCCCGGCGAGAGTCGGCGCCACCGAGGGTCACTGGCGCCTGCTCACGCGCTATCTAGAGCATCACATCCTCGAAGGCACACCGCTTCGCTCACTCCACTTCGTCGCGACGAGCCTGAGCGTAGGCTGATGCGCCCGCTCGTGCTCGGTACTGCCGGCCACATCGATCACGGCAAGACCGCTCTCGTCCAGGCACTGACGGGCACGGATACCGATCGGCTGCCCGATGAGAAGCGGCGCGGCATCACGATCGATCTGGGATTCGCCAGCCTCACCCTGCCTGACGGAACCCGTCTCAGCGTGGTCGACGTGCCGGGACACGAAGCGTTCGTGCGCAACATGCTCGCGGGCGCCACCGGTGTCGACATCGTGATGCTCGTCGTTGCGGCAGACGAGGGACCGATGCCTCAAACGCGCGAGCACCTGGCGATTCTGGAGCTGCTCGGCGTCACCCGTGGCGTGGTGGCGCTCACGAAAATCGACCTCGTGGAGGCGGAGTGGCTGGATCTCGTGCGCGAGGAGCTCGGCGACATGATGTCGGCCACATCCCTCGCCGGCGCGCCCATCATCGACGTGTCTGCGCGGACCGGGGCCGGGCTCGACGCACTCACCCGCGCGATCGCAGCCGCCGCTGCGGGTATCCCGCCATCGCAGGCCTCCGACCTCTTCCGCATGCCCATCGATCGGGTATTCACTATCCGAGGCACC
>DATABQ010000161.1:0-4686 GCA_036259495.1 Longimicrobiales bacterium
CGAACGGTGTGCGGGCGGAGTCACGACGAGCGGCGAGTAGGGGCCCGGAAATACGGCGAGCAATGCAGACGGCTGGTGCGTCAGCGCCGCCGGTTCAGCAGAACGCGTTCGACACGTTCGAGGCCGTGCCTCTGTTCAGTCAGAGCGCGTGGTACCCGATGACGATGCCGGCGGCGCCGACGCACCAGCCGTCTGCATTGCTCGCCGTATTTCCGGGCCCCTACTCGCCGCTCGTCGTGACTCCGCCCGCACACCGTTCGGTGCGCACGGTTTCCACGGAGTACGCGCCGATCGACTGACGCAATGGCGCTCACGAGTCCCGACAAGCTCAGGCGGGCGCTCGAAACGGGCCGGCGCGGTGGCGTTTTCTTCCTGTTCGGCGAGGACGAGTTCCTCAAGGAAGAGGCGGCGGCAGCGATAACGGCCGCGCATCTCGATCCCGCTACGCGCGATTTCAACTACGACCAGCTGCGCGGCGCCGACCTGGAGCCGGAGACGCTCGCATCGATCGCGAACACGCCGCCCATGATGGCGGAATGGCGCGTGCTCGTGGTGCGCGAGGCGCATGCGCTCGCTGCGAACGCGCGCGGACGCGCGGCCGTCGAGTCGCTCCTCCAGAAGCCGATTCCCGGCCTCGCCCTCGTGTTCGTCGCCACACTGCCCGAGCGCACGAAGGCCGCGTTCTACGAGAAGCTGAAGAAGCAGGCGGTATCGATCGAGTTTCCTCAGCTCGCGAGCGGCGACATGCCCGGCTGGCTGATCGATCGCGCCGACCGCCTCGGCGTGGAGCTCGTCACCGGCGCAGCACGCGCGCTCGCCGCGACGGGCTCCGACCTCGGCGTGCTCGTGCAGGAGATCGCGAAGCTTGCGGACTACGTCGGCGAGCGCAAACGCATTACTATTGAGGATGTCACCGCGATCGTCGGGTCCGTGCCGCGGCAGAACCGCTGGGACTGGTTCGACATGGTCGGCGACGGACGATTCCGCGAAGCACGCGCTGCGCTGGCCGTCCTCCTCGAGGCGGGTGAGTCCGGTGTCGGTCTCGTCATCGGTCTGGGGACGCACTTTTTGAGACTCGGAGTCGCCGCTGCCGGCGGGGAACGCGCGCTCGGCGCCGCACTGCCGCCGCATCAGCGGTGGCTCGCGTCGCGCATTGCGAAGCAGGCACGACAGTGGAACGCGTCGGCGGCCGAGGACGCCATCGATGACCTGCTGCGCGCGGACCGGCTGCTCAAGTCATCGTCCCTCAACGACCGTCAGATCCTCGAAGAGCTGCTGCTCCGTCTGGAGCAGCGCAGTGCACGGAGAGCCGCATGAAGATCCGCACTTTCATCGTCATGATCGCGCTGCTCGCAGGCGCGAGTGCCGCGCATGCGCAGGACCGCACGCTCGAGCGCATCCAGAACATGATCGCGACCGGCCGCCTCACCGAGGCGCGCAACACGCTCCTGGAGTGGGAACGCGACAACGCTGATCCGGAGAGCACCGCCACGTCCGACGACCGTGCCCGCGCACCGTACCTCGCCGGCGCTCTCAGCACCGACGCGAAGGCCGCCGAGGACGCGTTTATCGCCGTCGTCCTCAGCTACCCGTCGTCACCAGTCGCGGCCGAAGCACTGCTCCGACTCGGCCAGAGCCTCGTCACGGCCGGCGACAACGATCGCGCGATCATGTACCTCGAGCGGCTCCGCTCCGATTACCCGTTTTCTCCCGAGCGGCAGACGGGCCTGCTGTGGCTCACCCGCGCGCAGCTCGCCAGCGGCGACGCCGCCCTCGCATGCGGCACTGCCCGCCAGAGCCTGTTCGGCACGACCAACGAGAACGTCCGAATGCTCATAGAGCTCGAGCGCGATCGCGCATGCGCCGCGTCCGGCGGCGTTGCGACCACGCCCGCGCCGGACAGCCGCCCGCGCCGGCGCGCTGCACGCGATGATGCCGCGTTCGACGCGAACCCCGGTGCACGCAGGCCAGCGGCGTCGGCCGATGTGGTTGTCGCGACTCCGCCCGCAACACCTCCGGCCGCAACGCCTCCGGTCGAGGTACCGCCGGTCGAGCGCCGCCCCGCCGACGTGAGGCCGCCGGTGACACCGCCCGCACCGACACCGCGTGCCATACAGCCTGCGCCGACTCCGCCCGCGAATACGCCGGTCACGACACCTGCGGAGACGCAGCCCCCGGAGATCTCCACCGCCTGGCGCGCCAATCCGCTCCCCGATCTCGGCATCGCCGTCGATCCCGACATCCGGGAGCCGGCGCCTGCGCGCGCCGCCGCCGACACACGCGTCCCGAACGACTCGCGCAGCCGGCGCGATGACTCGCGCAGCCGGCGGGATCCTGTCACGAGCGCAGCGCGCGCCGACTCACGCACCGAGGGCGCAACCGCGACTGGACCCGAGTACGCGATCCAGGCAGCCGCGTTCAGCGATCTCCGTCCCGCACAGACGATCGCGGCCGAGATTCGCGCAAAGGGATTCGACGCACGGATCGTGCAGGTGCCCGGCAGTCCGTACTATCGCGTGCGTGTCGGCGCTTTCGCGACAACGGACGATGCGGCCGCCGCTGCACTGCGCATCCGCGACGCCGGCTTTGCTACACTTATCGTCAAAGACGTTCGTCTCGAGCGGCAGCTGTAATCCATCTGCCTTGTGCGCAACAGGATGCGTGCATAACGTTGTGGGTAATGAGCACACCGTCAGAGACGCCGCGTCAGCAGTACCAGGCCTGGATCGAAGAACAGCTCGAGGACTACAAGGCGGGTCTCACCCGCGATGAGCTGCTCGATCTCGCCGAGCTCGCCGTCGAGCAGCTCTTCGATGCTCCCGACGGGCAGTATCCGCTCACCGAGATCCTTCTCTGTGACTCCGTCGACCGGCTGCTGCTGGAGCGGCTGAGCCTCCCGACGTTCCGTCAGTGGCAGCGTGCGTGTCGTAATGACACGGGCGATCGTCCGCTCGATGAGACACCTGCCCGTCTGGGCGCTGCCAGCTGATCCGTCCAACCTGTTAGGCCACAGCATGTTAGCGGAATGTCGCGGGTGCGGTACGTCCCGTGCCCTTCACGCGCGTCAGTCGCCGGCGTCATGCAGTGCCGGCGCTTCGAGTGGAGGAACTGGGGATGGACAGAATAGAGCAGCAGGGAATAGGCGGCGGGGACGACCCGCCGGGCATCGTGATTCGCGGGACGTTCGGGCCGACACCGCGCCCGGCGATCAGCGCGTTCATCTGGGGCGGAAGGGTCCGGCCGGTGCCGGAGCTGCCGTACGGGCGCAGGCCGGCGGCGTAAGCGACGGTCGTGCGGACGTAGCCGCGGACGTATCGGAAGTGACAGGAGAGGTCCTCGCTCAGGCGGGGGCCTCTTTTTGCTGGTGGCTCGGATGTGGTTGCGAAGGGCCATCGGCTGAGAGGCGTGGATGGGACAGGATCGGGACATAGCAGTGATCGGTGCGGGTGCGGCGGGTCTGGCGGCGGCGCTGCGGCTGACGGCTGCCGGTGCGCGCGTGACGATTTACGAGCGCGACGCGCGCGCGGGCGGGCGTATGCGGACGGAGACGCTGGACGGTGCGCGCGTCGATGTGGGGGTGCAGCTCGTGAGCTCATCGCATACATCGGTGTTTTCGCTGACGGAGCGGATCGGTGCGCGCGATCTGCTGCGTCGCTCGCCCGGTCGTGACGCACTGTGGCGGAAGGGTCGTGCGAATCCGATCACGTACGGCTCCATTGCGAGCATGGTCGCGTCGTCGGCGCTGCCGACCACGCTGAAGCTGAAGCTGGGCAGCCGGTATCTACCGTTCCTGACGGCGCGTGCGCGGACGCTCGATGCGAACGATCCGGCGGGCACGGGCGGCGTGTCGCACGACAGCGAATCGATCGCGGCGTGGGGTGCACGTGAGATGGGAGCGGCCTTCGTCGAGATGCTGGCCTATCCCCTGCTCGCGGCGTACTACGGCGCGCTGCCGGAGCAGACGAGCGCGGGTGTCTATCATGCGCTCGCGAAGATGGGGATGGATGTATCGGTCTACGGCTCGGCGGGTGGTTTCGGTGCGCTGGCGGACGCCTGGCTCTCGGCGGCGGAAGCCGCCGGCGCGCGGTACGTCATGGCGACCGAGATCACGGCTATTGTCGCGACGGATGGCGGTGTCCGCCTCGAGACTTCAGGGGGCGAAGCCCATCACGATGCGGCGGTGCTCGCCGCCCCGGCGCCCGTGGCGTCGCGGCTGCTGGGCGACGGCGAGCTCGGCGCCTGGCTCTCGCGCATCCGTGTCACGCCGACGCTGACGATCGCCTATCGAATGGACAGCCCGTTCCCCGGCGACTACTTCGGTCTGTCGTTCCCGCGGGGGGAGGGGATCGGGGACAGCGTGGTCGCGCTGTGCATCCAGAGCCGCAAGCTGCCGGGTCTCGTGCCCGCCGGCGGCGATGCGCTGGTTGCACTGCCCGCACCAACCGCGACGCCGGCGCTCCTCGCCATGGATGACACCACGGCAGCGCGTGTGACGCTCGAGGCGCTGGAGCGGGCTGTGAGCGGGATCACGAAGCACGTGAAGTCCGCCCACGTTTTCCGCTACGACCACGGCTACACGATCTTCGAGCCGGGATACCTGCGGCACCTCACCCGCTTCGACCCCTCATGGCTGCCGCGGCACGTGGCACTCGCCGGCGACTACATGCTCGCGCCGAGCGTCGAAGG
>DATABQ010000162.1:0-2624 GCA_036259495.1 Longimicrobiales bacterium
TTCGTCAACGGCATCTCGCAGCCTCTCCGTTCAGGCTCGGATCTGTAGACTCGTCGCGGCGCGTGTGCGGACCGCCGGTACACGGCGCAGGAGCCGAAGAACAACCGAAAGGCAGTATACCCGAAGGTGACCCGAAACGCAAGAACGTTGTCCGGAGTCCTCGCGGAGATCGTCGAGGCCAAGCGCGCGGAGGTGGAGCCGCTGCGGCGCCACGCGGCCGGTCTGCGCCGGCGCGCGGAGTCCAGCCGGCCGGCGATCGATTTCGACGCGGCTCTCCGCAGCCGCGCGTCGGTTGGGGTGATCGCCGAGGTGAAGCGGAAATCGCCGTCGGCGGGTGAGATTCGAGCGGACGCGCCGGCGGCAGACATCGCGCGAGCCTATGCCGCTGCGGGCGCTGCGGCGGTGAGCGTGCTGACTGACGTGCGGTTCTTCGGCGGATCGCTCGCGGATCTGGAGTCGGCCGCCGCGGACGGGCTCGTCCCGCTTCTGCGCAAGGACTTCACGGTCGATCCGCTCCAGATCTACGAGGCGCGGTGCGCGGGTGCGGCCGCGGTTCTGCTGATCGTGCGGATTCTGGATGACGCGGAGCTGGGGGACTTCCGCGCGCTCGCGGAGGAGCTCGGGCTGGCAGCCCTGGTGGAGGCGCACGACGAATCCGAAGTGGAACGGGCGCTCGAGGCCGGCGCGCGCATCGTCGGTGTGAACAATCGCGATCTCGGCACGTTCACGACGGATCTGAGTGTCACGGAACGGCTGGCGCGGTATGTTCCGGGCGATGTCGTTCTCGTGGGTGAAAGCGGCATTGAGACGGGCGCGGACGTGGAGCGGCTGACAGCGGCCGGCGTCGACGCCGTGCTGGTGGGTGAGACACTGATGCGTGCGGATGACCCTGCGCGACTGATCGAGGAATTCTCGGCGGTATCGAGGCAGGCACGATGAACGTGGCTGTGAAAGTGTGCGGTCTGTGCCGCCGGGAAGACGCGCGCGTTGCCTCCGAGGCCGGCGCGGCGTGGATCGGCGTCATCCTGGCGCCCGGCCGGAGCCGTTCACAGACGGTGGCGCAGGCAGGAGTTATCCTGGAAGGGGCCGCGGCCAGGCGCGTGGGCGTGTTCGTCGACGCACCCGCGGCGGCGGTCGCGGAAGCAGCACGTGACCTGTCGCTGGACGCGGTACAGCTGCACGGGGACGAGTCTGCAGCGGACGTGCGGACGATTCGCAGTCTCGTCACGTGCGAAGTATGGAAGGCGCTCCGCGTGCGCGACGCTGATGCGTTTACCGGCGGCGCGCGCACCTATGCGGAGGATGTCGACGCACTGCTGCTGGACGGCTGGTCGCCCACTGCGCACGGCGGTACGGGGACTCGGTTCGACTGGGCGGCCGTCGCTGCTGCGGGCGTGCCGCCCGGTGTGCGGCTGATCGTGGCCGGCGGGCTCGCGGCCGACAACGTGGCGGAGGCCATAGCGCTCCTGCGCCCTTCGATCGTCGATGTGAGCTCCGGTGTCGAATCGGCGACAGGGGTGAAGTCGCCGGAGAAGATTCACGCATTCGTCGCCGCTGCGCGCGGCGTCAGGATAGAGCAATGACGGACGACCTGACACGCTTCGGTGATTTCGGAGGCCGCTTCGTTCCCGAAACGCTGATGGCTGCGCTGGATGAGCTGACGGTCGCGTACGAGGCCGCCCGGTCCGATCCCGCGTTCCAGGCGGAGCTCGACGAGCTGTTGCGCGACTACGTCGGTCGTCCTACGCCGCTCTACCGTGCGAGGCGGCTGAGTGACGCGGCAGGGGGCGCGCTCGTCTATCTGAAACGGGAGGATCTGAATCACACGGGCGCGCACAA
Organism: Longimicrobiales bacterium; assembly: GCA_036259495.1. GTDB lineage: Bacteria > Gemmatimonadota > Gemmatimonadetes > Longimicrobiales > RSA9 > SH-MAG3. The sequence continues at coordinate 1,840 of DATABQ010000162.1, forward strand.
GATCAACAACACGCTCGGCCAGATCATCCTCGCCCGACGCATGGGCAAGCGCCGCATCATCGCCGAGACCGGCGCCGGCCAGCATGGAGTCGCGACGGCCACGGCGTGCGCGCTGTTCGGCCTCGACTGTGTCGTGTACATGGGTGCCGAGGACGTGCGGCGGCAGGCGCTCAACGTGTATCGCATGCAGCTCCTCGGTGCGGAGGTTCGCACCGTCGAATCGGGCACGCGAACGCTGAAGGATGCGACGAATGAAGCACTGCGCGATTGGGTAGCGACTGTTGCAGACACGCACTATATTATCGGGTCCGTCGTAGGGCCGGCTCCCTATCCGCGCCTGGTCCGCGATCTCCAAGCCGTCATAGGCCGGGAAACCCGGGATCAGGTTCTCGAGCGAGAGGGGCGTCTGCCCGCCGCGGTGGTTGCATGCGTGGGCGGCGGCTCGAACGCGATGGGGATGTTTCACGTGTTCGTCGGCGAGCCGGGCGTCGAGCTGATCGGTGTCGAAGCGGCCGGCGAGGGGCTCGATGGACGTCGCCATGCCGCGTCGCTCACGGCAGGCCAGCCGGGCGTGCTGCACGGCGCCATGAGTTATCTTCTCCAGGACGGGAACGGCCAGGTTGCGGAGGCGCACTCGGTGTCGGCCGGTCTCGATTATCCCGGCGTCGGTCCGGAGCACGCCTGGCTGAAGGACGCCGGACTGGCTACCTACGAGGCGGTGAGCGATGCGCAGGCGCTCTCCGCGTTCAGCGCACTGGCGCGGCTCGAAGGGATCATCCCGGCAC
>DATABQ010000163.1:0-13064 GCA_036259495.1 Longimicrobiales bacterium
CGAAAGAGCCGTCGCCCACCGATACGTCATCAAAGCCGTACCGGCCCGTCCCATTCGTCGTCGTACTCTCTTCGCCGGGCACCACGAACACACGCGCGTCGACGGCAAGCCGCTTCACCGCATCAATGACGCGGCCCTCAACCGAAATGCGCCGCACCGTGACCAACAACGAGTCGACGGCTATCGGCACGTCGGCCAATACTATGACGACTGCGGTGTCGCGTAGAACTTCGAAGGTGAGCTCCGAGTCCGCATAGCCGAACGCCGCGACGCGAAGCGTGACACGGCCGCGTGGAACGTTGATGAAGCGGAACGCGCCGTCGGAGTCCGTGAGCATCGCGGCGCGTCCATCGAGATCAACGCGTGCGGCTTCGATCGGCTCTCCCGTTCCCTGCGCGATTACGCGACCACCAAGCGTACTGCCGGTCTGAGCTTGCGCCGCCTCGGGAAGGAGCAGCGAAGGGATGATCAGCGGGAAAGCCTTGGCGGCGAAGCTGAATCGCAAGGGCATGGTCCTGCGGAAGTCTCGGTCAGCTCTACCCATACCCGACCAGGGGTATTGCTGTCAACACTTCCGTTCAGGGAGCACTGAGAGCGGGAAAGCGCCGCCGGACGCGGAACCCATCCTGCAGAATGGCTCAACGAATCATCGTTTTGTCCCATCAGCGCGGTCCTTACATGTGCCGCGGTGGCACGCGAATGGGAGGATGAGCCATTCTGCAGGATGGGTTCCGCGTCCGGCGGCTTGGTTGCTGCATCCCCTCCCAGCCATTCACACGGCCACCTCCGATCCGGCCTCCGAGTTCACCCGAGCAAGACAACTGGATGATCCTGTCACAGACCGCGCCTCAACCCGCAATCTCGACATCCCGTCCGATAGAAGACTACGCGATCATCGGCGACACGCGCACAGCCGCACTCGTCGGTCGCGACGGGTCGATCGACTGGCTGTGTCTGCCGCGCTTCGACTCCGGCGCATGTTTCGCCGCGCTGCTCGGCGACGCGCGCCACGGCAGATGGCTGATCACGCCGGCGGAGCCGGTGCTCGAGACGAAGCGCAGATACCGCGAAGGCACGCTCATCCTGGAGACGGAGCTCACGACGGCGTCCGGCGTCGTGCGTCTGGTCGACTGCATGCCTCCGGGCGAATCCATTCCGAACGTGTTGCGCATGGTGGAGGGAGTCTCCGGCAGCGTAGCAATGAAGATGGAGCTCATCATTCGCTACGACTACGGCTGGATCGTGCCGTGGGTGCGCAGGGAGGGCGGCCACCTGATCGCGGTCGGTGGACCGGACGCACTCGCACTGCACACGGACGTCGAAGTGCACGGGCAGGGCCTGACCACGACGGCGGAGTTCACCGTGCAGGAGGACGACTGCGTTCCGTTCGTGCTCAGCTGGTACCGATCGCACGAACAGGCGCCGGCGCCGCTGGACGTGAAGGGGCTCGTCGAAGACGCGGAGAAGTGGTGGCTGGACTGGTCCTCGAAATGCGCGTACGACGGGCCGTGGCGCGATGCAGTCATCGGGTCGCTCATCACGCTGAAGGCGCTGACGTACGCGCCGTCCGGAGGCATCATCGCGGCTGCAACGACATCGCTGCCGGAGGCGCTGGGCGGCGTCCGCAACTGGGACTATCGTTACTGCTGGCTGCGCGATGCGACGTTCACGCTCTATTCGCTGATGCTCGGCGGTCACACGCAGGAAGCCTATGCGTGGCGGGACTGGCTGCTGCGCGCTATCGCGGGTGATCCGTCGCAGCTCCAGATCATGTACGGCGTCACGGGTGAGCGCCGTCTCCCGGAGCTGACGCTCGACTGGCTGCCGGGTTACGAGGCATCTATACCGGTACGCACCGGCAACGCCGCCGCACGACAGTTTCAGCTGGACATCTACGGCGAAGTGATCGATGCGATGTATCAGGCGCGGAAGATCGGAATGGAATCCGATGCGACTGCGTGGTCGGTCCAGACGCGAATGCTCGCGTTCCTCGAGACGGTATGGCGCGAGCCGGATGAAGGCATCTGGGAAGTGCGGGGGCCGCGTCAGCATTTCACGCACTCGAAGATGATGGTGTGGGTGGCGTTCGATCGCGCCGTGAAGACAGTCGAGCAGTTCGACATGGATGGACCTGTCGATAAGTGGCGCCGGATCCGCGACGAAATCCACGCGGACGTCTGCGATCGCGGATTCGATGCGGAGAAGGGCGCGTTTACGCAGGCGTACGGCTCGAAGAACCTGGATGCGAGTGTGCTGCTCATGGCGCTCGTCGGGTTCCTGCCGCCGACGGATGAACGCGTGCAGGGCACGGTGCGCGCGATCGAGCGCGAGCTCATGGAGGACGGGCTGGTACTGCGGTACCGCACGTCCGAATCGAACGATGGGCTACCGGGCAGCGAGGGTGTGTTCCTGGTCTGCAGCTTCTGGCTGGCAGACAACTATGCATTGATGGGGCGTGAGGATGATGCGCGCGAGCTGTTCGAGCGGCTGCTTTCGCTCCGCAACGACGTCGGCCTGCTCGCCGAGGAATACGATACCAATGGAGGGCGGCTCCTCGGCAACTTTCCGCAGGCATTCTCACACGTCGGCATCGTCAACACGGCGTTCAATCTGACACCGCGCGAGACGGCTCCGGCCGACGAGAGGAAGAAGGAGCGGTGATGATGCGAGCGCTGACGGTGATCCCCGGTGTTGCAGACTCGGCACGGCTCGATGACATGCAGGAGCCCGATCCGGGCGAGGGCAACGTTCTGATCCAGGCGCATTCGGTGGGCGTGTGCGGGACGGATCGTGAGATTCTGGAGGGACTGTACGGCGCCGCGCCGCCAGGCGAGGAAAGGCTCATTCTCGGGCACGAATCGGTCGGTCGCGTCCTCGAGGCGCCTGCGGAGAGCGGGCTCGAGCCCGGCGACTGGGTGTGTGGCATTGTGCGGCAGCCGGATCCCGTGCCGTGTCCGAGCTGTGCGATGGGGCAGTGGGACATGTGCCAGAACGGTCGCTACACGGAGCACGGCATCAAGGGACTGCACGGTTTCTGCGCCGAGCGTTATCGCCTCGATGTCGGGTTTGTCGTGCCTGTCGACGAGCGGCTCGGCGCGCGCGGAGTGCTCGTGGAGCCGGCGAGCGTTGTGGCGAAGGCCTGGGACCACATCAGCCGCATCGGGGAGCGCACGATGTGGAAGCCGGAACGCGTGCTCGTAACGGGCGCGGGCCCGATCGGTCTTCTGGCGGCGATGATGGGTGTGCAGCGCGGACTCGACGTGCACGTGCTCGATCGCGTCACAGAGGGACCGAAGCCGAAGCTCACCGCCGCACTCGGCGCGACGTATCACACCGGCGACATCGATGATGTGGAGCCGCCCGACATCGTGCTCGAGTGCACGGGTGCGCCATCGCTCGTGATCTCGTGCATGAGGGCCGTGCGTCCGAACGGCATTGTCTGCCTGACGGGCGTGTCATCCGGCGGCCGTACGATTCCAGTCGACACGGGTGCACTGAATCGCGAGCTGGTGCTCGAGAACAACGTCGTGTTCGGGACCGTGAACGCGAACCGGCTGCACTACGACCAGGCGGCGGCCGCACTGCTGCGCGCCGATCCCGCCTGGCTCGACAGCCTCATCACGCGCAGCGTGCCGGTGGAGCAGTGGCAGGATGCGCTGGAGCGGCAGCCCGGCGACGTGAAGACTGTCATCACGCTTTGATCGGACGTCTGCGCCGCCGCCAAGGCACTACTGGCCGCCGCTCGGCCGCGTTTGCCTACGCCCGCGATTTCCCGGGCGCTTGCTGCACCCACTTCAGCGTCGTGTTCTCCAGCCGCTCCGGCGGCACCCGCCGTCCGAAGAGTGAGAGTATGTAGCCTACCACCATCGTGACCACGAGGCCGATGCCGGTGGACCAGATGAACGGGATCGGCTCCATTCCGAACCACTCGTACATGCGCGGCAGCCGGAAATCGTTCTCCGTCATCATCAGCACCACGAACGTGCCGGCGATGGCGCCGACGAACGCACCCGTGCCATTAGCGCGTCTCGTCAGCATGCCGAGCAGGAACAGGCCCAGCAGGCCGCCCGCGAAGTATCCCATGAATGCCAGGATGAGGCTGATCAGCGGCTCCTCGGTCCGTGCCGAGTAGATGCCGATCACGATTCCGAGCAGGCCGGCGGTGACGACCACGGCCTTTGCGAACTTCAGGCGGGCACCCTCCGAAACATCGGGATTGAATCGCTTCACGAAGTCGACGGTGAGCGCCGCGGCAAGCGAGTTCAGTGCGGAGTCGAGACTCGACATCGCTGCGGCGAACACGGCGGCCACGAGTGCACCGGTGACGATGGGCGGCACCTGCGTGTTCACGAAGTGCGGCATAACCTGGTCGGGCGTGAGATCCGCCGGCAGCAGCGCGGGGAAATGCTGATAGAAGATGAAGAGGAAGACTCCGAGCAGGAGTGAGAGAAGCACTCCGATCGCACCGGCGCCGACACCGAGCAGCAATGCGCTCTGGGCCTGCCGCGGATTGCTGACGGTCATGTAGCGTTGAACAGGCTGCTGATTCGTGCCGAAGAGCGAGAGCGCGAGAAGGCCATAGCCGAAGATCGCGGTGAGCAGCCCCTGGCCGCCGAGCGCGTCCTCCGTATGAACGATGTCGAGCTTGCCGAAGCCGCTCGCCTCCGAGAATGCCACGTCCCAGCCACCGGGTGTCGACATCACGACGACCGCCATCGACGCGATGATGCCCAGGCTCATGATCGCGAACTGTATTACATCGGTCCATATGACGGCGGAAATACCGCCCATCGCGGTGTAGATGATGGCGATTACACCGAACACCACCACCGCCTCTTCCACGCTGTCGAGGCCGGGTATGAAGTTCGTCGGCACTACGGCGGAGAACAGCAGCGCGGCACCGAAGAGGAGCGTGCCCGCTCTCAGCAGAACAGTCAGTACGAAGAGGCTGGACCCGAGCAGCCGGGTCTTCAGATCGAAGCGCACCTCCAGGTACTCGTAAGCGGTCGTGAGGCCGCGGACCTTGTGGAAGAACGGGATGAACAGCACGGCGACAATGATCGCTGCAAGGATGTCGCCCAGCTGATACTGGAGGTACCACATGTCAGTGGCATACGCATAGCCCGGCACACCGAGGATCGACGCAGCGGAGAAGGATGTCGCGATGATGGAGATGCCGGCGGCCCACCATCGCATGTTCCGGTTACCGACGAAGTACGCCTCGGTATCCGTCTGCTTCCGGTTGGCCCAGACACCGATCGCCACCATTGTAACGATGTAGATCGCCAGGACAATCCAGTCCAGATAGTGCATGTGGCTCCGATCCTTTCAACGGTCGACGGTCTCGCCCGGCGGACAGGGCTCAGCAACCAAGCAACATGCGAACCACGAAGCTGCGGCAGAAGGATATCCCACCGCCAGCCGTGGCTTCAGGCGATAGTGCCGGTGTCGAGTCCGCGGCCGTTCTCAGAGCGGAGCATGCGCCACCAGAGCGGCGTCAATGCGAGGCCGGCCAGGACCGCCGCGATCGGGACGAGCGCAGGCCGACCGGGTGAGCGGACCAGCATCGCACCGCAGCCGTAGAGGGTGAGGAACAGCGATACGGCGCATGTCAGCGCAGCGATCAGACCGTGACGGAGGCGCTCCAGAGCCGCACCCGGCTCGGTACGGGCGGTGCGGGCAGTGCCTCTCCAGAAGCCTGGAGGCTGCACGCGAAGGTAAAACGCGGCGAGAACGCGCTCATCCGTCCGGGGCGTGACGAACGTCACCAGCACGGCGGCGGTGGTGGTCGTCAGAGCCATGATGCCCAGTCGGATCCACTCGGCATCCGTCGTAACGAGGAGAATGGGTGCGGTCACGAGCGATGGAAGGACAGCATGCCTGTTGCGGCTTGGACACCGTACGCCGCGCCGATCCCGTCGGCCAGACCATCGAGACCACCCACCGCTCTCACCACGATCCACGCATATACGACCGTACCCACCATCGCCAGCGTGAACTGCGCGACGTCCGTCGTGACGACGCTGCGCAGTCCGCCCGTCATCGAATACAGCGCCGTAAACGCGAGTATCGCTGCGATGCTGATGAGATTGCCCGTCGTCGAGATACTCGGATCGACTGCCGTCACACCGGATGCGATGACCAGCCCGCTGCGCGAAACCAGCGCGTGAAGAGGATCGAACACCGCTCCCGGCAGCCACAGGTGCCAGGGCAGGAACACCTCCGCGATTCGCACTGCGGCCACGAGCACCATCGCCAGCACGACGCAGTTGATGACCGTGCCGTAGTAGATGGCCTTGAGCACGCGCAGCGGCAGCACACCCCGGCCGCTGTAGCGGATCGCCGTGAGCTCGGCGTCCGTGAGGAACCGAGTAGACGATGAACGCGAGCACGATCAGCAGGTCGATCATCGCCGGCGTGAACTCACCGTGGGTACCCGCGTGCGGCCGGGCTGCTCTTGCGGTTCGCCGCTGCCGGTCGACGGCGCGGGGTCAGTGCGCATTCTCAGCCGTTACCTCGCTCGAGCATCAGCTTCATTCCATGGTGCGAAGCGGTAAAGCCCAGCCGCTCGTAAAACCGCCGCGCATCCGTGCGGATCTTGTTGGTGCTGAGCTGAACGATGCCGCAGTCTCGCTCCCGTGCACGGTCGATCGCGTATGACATCAGGACCGCGCCGATGCCGCGGCCGCGCAGGTCGGATGCAGCCCGTACGCTCTCGATGGTGGCGCGCCAGGAGCCCTGGAACGAAAGCGAAGGAGTGAACGTCAGCTGGAGCGTGGCCACCAGCCGGCCGTCCATGAACGCCACGAGCAGCTCGTTGTTCGGGTCCTCATCGATGGCCGCGAATGCACGGACATAGGATTGCGCCAGCTGTCCATCGGCACTCTCGCGCGTGCGGCCGAGCATATCATCCGTGAGCAGAGCGACGATGTCCGGCAGATCGCCGGCCTTCGCGTTACGTATCGTGATCTGCGCCGGCGGCACGGACGGGACTGCCACTTCACCCGATACAGCGGGAGCTGAATCCGGCGTGATCCGGCCCGGCTCACCGGGCGGGTTGGGCTGATCGGCGTTGGAGGACATATTCTGTTCAGTTGGTGCAGGTCCGATCCCCTCGTAAGAGGGCGAAGCTACACGGTCAGAAGCATGCGCGCGATTATCGGCTGCCTGGTGCTGCTGCCCGTTGACACGGTCCCCGCGGCGGCGGCATAGTCCGAATCGCAGCGGCCACTTCATCATCCGGACCGAGGAGCCGCCATGCAGTTCCGCGTGCTGGGACCGATCGAGGTGCAGACAGCATCCGGCGCAGTGGTACCGCCCAGCGGCGCGAAGCAGAGGCTGCTGCTTGCCGTCCTGCTTCTGCACGCGCCGCGCGTTCTTTCAGCCGATCGCCTGATCGACATGCTCTGGGGCGATCAGCTGCCGTCCGATCCGCACGCTGCGCTTCGCACTCAGATCTCGCGGCTGCGTACGCTGCTCGCAGAAGCGGGTGCGGAAGGCCTTCTCACGCGGGCCGATCCGGCCGGTTACCGCATCACGTGCACGCCCGCGGATCTGGATGTCACTGCGTTCGAGCACCTCGCCGCCCGTGCACGCGCGTCTACCGATCCCGCGCGCGCTCTCGCCGACGCCGACGAGGCGCTCGCGCTCTGGCGTGATGAACCGTACGTCGAGCTCGAAGATCTGCCCTACTTCCTGGGCGAGACTGCACGGCTGCGGCAGCTTCGCAACAGCGTACGGGAGCATCGTGTCGAAACGCTGCTCGCGCTCGGACGCACTGCCGAGGCAGTGGCAGACAGCGCCTGCCTCGTGATGGTCGATCCACTCAGCGAACGCTCCCGCGCGCTGGCGATGCAGGCACTCTACAGTGCCGGGCGCCATCACGATGCGCTTGCCACCTTCCAGGATTACCGCCGCCTCCTCGCCGAAGAGCTGGGCCTCGATCCGTCGCCCGGACTCAGCGAAATGGAACGGCAGATCATCCAGCACGCACGCACGTCGTCGCTCATCGCGGACCGCGGCACCGGGTACATGCTCGCGACGGCTGCCGACGCAGGGGTCAGACAGCACGTCGGTCCATCGCAGGACATCCGCTTCACCACCAGTGCCGACGGTGTGCGCCTCGCCTACGCGACAGTCGGCACCGGACCGCCGCTCGTCAAGGCGGCAAACTGGCTGAACCACCTCGAGTTCGATTGGGAGAGCCCCGTCTGGCGGCGACTGTTTCGCGAGCTTGCGGCTCGCGGCACGTTGATTCGTTACGATGAACGTGGAACCGGCCTGTCCGATCGCGATCCCGACGAATTGTCACTCGACACATGGGTGCACGACCTCGAATGCATCGTGGATGCATGTGGGCTGGAGCGATTCCCATTGCTTGGCATATCGCAGGGATGCGCAGTGTGCATAGAATACGCGGCGAGGCACCCGGCCCGCGTATCCGGACTCATTCTGCATGGCGGCTACGCTGCGGGGTGGCGCGCCGATCCGAGCTTCGGTCCGGCCGAGATCGCGCGTCGCGATGCGAGCATCGAGATCGTGCGGCATGGATGGGGTGAGGACACGCCGGCGTACCGGCAGATGTTCACACAGACGTTCATCCCGGGCGGGACAGCGGCCGAGATCGAGTGGTTCAACGAGTTGCAGCGGCGCAGTGTCTCACCTGCGACGGCAGCCCGGTTCATGGAGGCTTTCGCGTACATCGATGTTCGCGACCGACTCGCGCAGGTGCACGCTCCCACACTGGTTCTGCACAGCCGCGGGGATCAGCGTATTCACTTCGAGAAGGGGCGGGAGCTCGCTATGGGGATCCCGGGCGCGCGGTTCGTTCTGCTCGAGAGCCACAATCATCTGATCCTCGAGCACGAGCCCGCGTTCGACTACTGGATGCGTGAGGCGCTGCGGTTCCTCGCCGAAGAGACGTCCCCATAGTGACAGGCGTCTGACAGGTTCCTGACACTCGGCGGAGATGCACCGGTGGCAGATTGTTCGGGCGTCGGCGATGACACAGCGGTCTCCACCGCTCTGCCCCACGTGAAGCAAAGCCCCAGGGTGGGGCGCTTGCGGATGTCTCAACATATGGAGCCACCATGACGACGCAGCGTGAACCGATCCGCTTGCCGGGCGATCCGAAGGGTGACGTGGAGCGCGACGTGCCTCTCGCGATGACAGCAGCGGAGTTCCGGCGCGCCGGTCACGACCTGGTCGACATGATTGCGCAGTTCCTGGAGTCGGTGCCGGAGCGGCCGGTTGCGAGGAACGGCTCGCCGCAATCGGTGCGCACGCTGCTGCGTACGGGTGAGCCGCTGCCGCAGTCGGGCATATCGTCGGGCGAGGCGTTACGCTCTGCTGCGGAGGCGTTGTTCGATCATTCGCTGTTCAACGGGCATCCGCGGTTCTTCGGGTACATCACGTCGTCGCCCGCACCGATCGGCATGCTCGGCGACCTGCTCGCGGCGGCCGTGAACGCGAACGTCGGGGCGTGGCGGCTTGCACCGGTGGCGACGGAAATGGAGGCCCAGGCCGTGCGCTGGATCGCGGAGTTGATCGGATACCCGCAGGATGGCGGTGGGCTGTTCGTCAGCGGCGGCAACATGGCCAACATGGTGGGGCTGTTCGCCGCGCGTGCGGCCGCTGCCGACTGGAACGTACGTGCCGAAGGTGTTGCAGGCGCCGCCGCACGCCCGCTCCGCGTCTATGCATCGGCGGAGACGCACACCTGGATTCAGAAGGCTGCCGACCTGTCGGGGATCGGGACGGATGCGATCCGCTGGATACCCACCGACGCCGGCATGCGCATGGACACGGGAGCGCTGCGCACGATGATGGCGCGCGATGCGCAGGCGGGCGACCGTGCCATGATGGTTGTGGGTACGGCGGGGTCCGTCAGCACGGGCGCTGTCGATCCGCTGTTCGAGATTGCGGAGATCTGTCGCGAAGCCGGCGTGTGGTTCCACGTCGATGGCGCCTATGGCGCGCTGGCCGCGGCCGTGCCCGGCACGCCGCGCGACCTCCAGGCGCTGCACCGCGCCGACTCGGTCGCTGTCGATCCGCACAAGTGGCTGTACTCGCCGATCGAAGCCGGCTGCATCCTGGTACGGGATGCAAACACACTGCGCGATGCATTCGCATACCATCCGCCGTACTACCACTTTGGCGAAGAAGCGACGAACTACACGGAGTACGGGCCGCAGAACTCGCGCGGGTTCCGCGCACTGAAGGTGTGGCTCGCACTGCGCCAGGCAGGCCGGTCCGGATACGTGCGCATGATCGGCGATGACATCCGTCTGAGCGAGCGGCTCTGGTCGCTGGTCGAGGCGCACCCCGACCTGGAAGCGTTCACCCAAGGACTCAGCATCACCACGTTCCGGTATGTGCCCGCGGACCTCCAGGCGGACCGGGCATCGACAGACGAGCGCGTGCGCGCCACGGCCGAGAGCTATCTCAACCAGCTGAACGAGGCACTGCTGGAGCGGATCCAGGGTTCCGGCGAGACGTTCGTGTCGAATGCGGTGGTGGGCGGGCGTTACGTGCTGCGGCCGTGCATCGTGAACTTCAATACCCGACAGGCTGACATCGATGCCCTGCCGGAGATCATCGTTCGGCTGGGCCGCGCGGCGGACGCGGATCTCCGCTCGCGGCGGGCAGTCGGATCGTGAAGACGCAGCCGCCGCGGGCGCCCGATGCGACGTCGATGTCGCCGCCCATCTGCCTGACGAGCTCGCGGGAGATGGCGAGTCCGAGCCCGAGCCCCTCCGGTGCATCCGCGCTCGCGGCAGGGAGGCGATAGTACGGCTGGAAGATTGCCTGCTGCTTCTCCGGGGGAATGCCGGGTCCGTCATCTTCGACACTGATGGTGCCCCAGGTGCGGCCGTCCTTCCGCATCCGGGCTGCGGCGACGCGGATGGTCCCGCTGCGCGGCGTATACTTCACGGCATTGCCGAGCAGATTCACGAGGACCTGCCGCAGCCGGTTCGCGTCTGCATCGACCGTCATGTCGGCAGCATTCGTCACGACCAGCTTCTGGTCCCTGGCCGCAGCGCTCGGCTGCACCATCAGCATGGCCTCGCCGATGACGGAAGCCGGTCTGATCGGCGCAGTGCGGACACGGACCGCACCTGCACTGAGGCGCGTCATCTCCAGCACGTTCTCCAGCACCGCAAGCAGGTGGCGCCCACTGAGGCGTATGCGGCCGAGCGCCTCCCGCTGACGATCGGAAACGGGCCCGAAGATCTCCAGCTCGATGAGCTCCGCGTACGAATCGATCGCGTTCAGCGGCGAACGCACGTCGTGCGACAGCGTGGCCAGTGCGCGCTCGCTCGCTTCTTCCGCTTCACCGGCGCCCGCGAGCGCGCGCGTGTGCTTCTCCCGCTCGCGACGCACTTCCTCCTGCAGCCGCGCGTTCTCCAGAGCGACGGCGACCTGGTCCGCCACGGCAGACAACAGCCATTCATCCTCTTCCGTACACGGCTGGCCCTCCGGCCGCACCACGGCCAGCAATCCCGTCACGCGCCCGTCGACGACCATCGGCACGCCGAGAAAACACTCCGGCACAACCGCGCCGAGCAGTCCCAGCAGGCGGCGAGTCAGCGTCTCGTCGAGCGGCTCGCGGAACTGCTCGAGCTCCGCCTCGTGAACGCCGAGCGATGCACGCACGCGCAGCAGCCCGTCTTCGTCCGCGAGCATGAGCAGCGCACGGTCCGAGCCGAGCAGCTCGGCCGCACGATCTGCCGCGAGTCGCAGCAGATCCTCCACGTTCAGCGTGTACGTCAGTGCGCGGCTGATCTCCGTCAGCTTCCGGATCTGCTCATAACGCTCGGACGGGGACCCCATTGCTGCGATCATATCACCTTCACTCCGTCGGCGGAGATATCAATCTCGCGAACGCGCGGATCGTGCGTACTGCCGCGCGTCTTCAGCACGCGCACCCTCCGCTCCGTGCGCTCCTCCTCTATCACCATCTCGAGGAGGAGGATGTTGTCGGAGAGATGGCTGAACGGTGCATCGATCGTGTAGCTGCCGGTGATGCCGGGGCGTGCCGTTTCGAACGTGAAGACGGCCGTCACACCGTTGACGGCGAAGTGCTGCGACAGCGCATAGAGATAATCGTGCAGGCGCTGCGCATCGCGCGCAGCCGTCACCAGGTCACCCACCGCGTCGATCACGATCCGCTTGATCCCGCGCGTGCGGATGATACGGAACGTGTCATCCACCAGACTGTCGATCTGCAGCTCCACAGGCGAGCGATACAGCAGATGGAGGTCCTGCACCGCCGGATCGGTTCCGAACCCTTCGACCAGATACGACAGCTGGGTCGGGTTCTCCTCCAGGTGCACATACAGGCCGGGCTCACCGTGGCGCAGCCCCTCGAGCACGAACTGGAGGCCGATCGTCGTCTTGCCGGCGCCGGTCGGACCGCCGAGCAGCGTCGTCGTGCCGCGCCACAGACCGCCTCCCATCATCGCGTCGAGCCCAGCCACACCGGTGGATACCCGCTCGCGAACAACTGTATAGCTGGGTGCGTTCTGCGGTGTCACGAGCCGGCGATAGATCCGCACACCACCCGACGTCAGCCGCAGCGCGTGCCGGCCTTCGCGGTATCCGCTGCCGCGGAGCTTGCGCACGCGGAAGTACCGGTCATCGCGCATGCCGGATTCGTGGCGCAGCAACTCGACGATGCCATCTGCGACGACGAATTCCGGCAGGATCGCCATCTGATCCTCGGTATACTCGCCGACGAGGAACGTGGTCGTCTCGTACGCAGTGAGAAGGCCGGCCAGGTCATGCACTACACGACGCATCTCCGCTATCGATGGAGCGATGTCGTGCAGCGCCTTGAACGAGTCGATGACGATGATGCTCGGGCTGAGCGCCTTGATCCGCTCCTTCACCAGCGGGACGAGCGCATGAATCCCCTGCTCCGCCAGCTCGTTGCCCACCTCGTCGTACACGACCGCCCCGCCCATCTTCGATTCATCGAAGAAATCGAACCCCTGCAGATACTTCACTACCTTCGCAAGCGGCTCGGAGAGCGTCGTCAGATACGGGATCGGCCGCTCACCACC